>CAUYTY010000249.1 GCA_963575655.1 Gammaproteobacteria bacterium
CTGTTAAGGAGAGGGGGGCGGGGGGTGAGGTTTTGGGTTTCCGATAATGTCTAATCTTGTCGATATATGGTTTGCCTATTTCATTAGAATATCCTATTCCTTTTTCTATCATAACCTCACGAACTAGTTGCCCTGCAAATTGATCATTTAGGGATCTCGGCCAAAATTGGATAACCCTTTGACTTGCAGAGGTTTCTTTCTGAAATTTTCTTTGCATAACAGGTTTAGATCGATTCGCCACAGACCCCAACATACTGCTTCAGATTACTCTTCTTCTGAGTAACTGAATTAGTAACCACTCTACTTTCATTCTCTTTAATTTTATCTGTTTGAAGGGCGCTAGGACCAAGTCTTGCTTTTTGCCCCTCCGCCATCTGCACTGCCTTCCCACCCATCAAATCCGCCTCCCTCTCCAACCCCACATCATCGTTAACCGCCACCCCATCCTTCATCTGTATCGTCGGTCGCACTCTTCCTTGCGCCTGTTGCACCACATGCCAAGCCTCATGCGGTAAATACCGTTCCTGCCCCTGCGCGACATGAATATCTTTCCCTTGCGTATAGGCTAATACCTACAATTGCGCAGGTTTTTAAGAATTGTAATGCACCTGCACGTCATCCATAGATATTCCTGATAACGCCTCAACACCCGATTTGAGATCATCAGGCAGCCCCGTGTTATTTCTCACAGGAACGGGATCCTTCCACTGCAACGCCGCACCGAAAATACTCGCTAATTGCTTTCGCTGCGCAGCTATCACCGGGCTGTTATTAATCTGCTCCGCGAACGCCTGCAACTGATGAACGTGGGGACTATTGCAAATAGCCTCCATCAGCTTGCGTTGTGCTACCGCTTCAGGACGATTATCGATAAATTCTAATCCACCGCTAGCCGCTTGAACGGTTGCCGTCTGGGCAGCTGCGGGTTGCTGGGTCTGTTTGGCTTGGGCGGGCACTTGCGCTTTCATGAAGTTTTCACCTGTAATATAATAGACATTATCGGAAACCTCACCCCCCGCCCCCCTCTCCTTAACAGGAGAGGGGGAGAATTATTCCGTTGTTATGCTTAACTCCTGAACGGAACAGGCAAAAAATCTCCCCCTCTCCTGTTAAGGAGAGGGGGGCGGGGGGTGAGGTTTTGGGTTTCCGATAATGTCTAATGAATCCATGCCGTAGATGTATTGATCAGCACTCAACCGATGGCCTCCGCTGATATTTACCCTTTTACTTCTGTTTATCCACCACTCACAAATTTCCCCTCCTTGTACAATTCTCTACGAATCCCTGCGAAGAGATCTTCGGCACGTACTTCTTGGGGGTCACGCACCACCGCTTTTAAGCAGGCATAGCGCAAGATGTTAATGATTGCCCCTCCGGTCAATTCGTGTTCCCGTGCGATCCGCGCCAGGTCCACCCCCTCCGCCAAACGATAGGAACGATTTCGAAAGTAGTCCTCCCACAATCGTTGCCGTTGCTCGACATCCGGTATCGCGAAACGCGATTATTGCCTGGAAACGCCGCGCAAATGCCTCGTCTATTTGTTGACATCTCTTGTTAGGTAAAAACTATATAGCTTTTACCTAACGAACCATCAGTATAGGTGGCGCAAAACAGATGAATAATGGGATAGAGAAGTTTTGGTATCGTTTGATAGGCCTGTGTAGGATACAGTGAGTATCGGCAATCCCTAACGTTGATTATTGTCTTGTCATTCCTGTAGGGAATACCAGAATTCAGTACACATTTACACCAAACCGATTGGAATCGGTGATTACAGACAATCTCCATAATATATTGCCAACCAAATTGTCGATTCCTCTGGCGTTGTCCATTCGACGCGGTGGCGTTGGTGGGCTGGAATATTCAGGAAGTCAAAGAGCTTCAGATCTACCCAACCATCCTCAATCTGTAATCGAGCAGCCCCTTGCAAAAGGACAACACATTCGTGCTGTTCTTGATCGTACCAAAAACCCTCAGGCGATGCGTGACCGTGGGAAAGAATCCGCTCGATGCGCAGATTGGGCCTAACCAGAATATTCTGAAATAATTCCTCGGGCAGATGGGTAGGCATCTCAGCCAGAAGGTTAGTAAATAAATTATCGCGATACATATTTAACCCAGGTTGCTGTCTAGCGCATTTTTTCTACCTCTCCCAGAGGGAGAGGAGCTTTTCCGTTTCTCACCGCAGAGGTGGCAACTTTGGTGAAATAGTTACCACTCAATGGGCCTCATCCCAATTATTTCCCACACCTACGTCTACCTCCAAGGGTACGGCTAGCTGTGCCGCACCTGCCATGATTTCCCGCACCTGCTGGCACACTGTTGGTACCTCTGCCTCCGCTACTTCGAGTACCAATTCGTCGTGGACTTGCAATACCATACGTGCCGCGATACCCGTTGTCGCTAACCAATCATCAACTCGGATCATGGCGCGCTTGATAATATCAGCGGCACTGCCCTGCATTGGGGCATTGATCGCGGTACGCTCGGCATAATCGCGACGTTGGCGGTTACGCGCATTAATCTCGAGTAGATATAAGCGTCGACCGTAAATAGTCTCGACGAAGCCCTGTACCCGTGCACTGGTCCGAATATCATCCATGAAACGCCGCACCCCAGCATAACGAGCAAAATAGAGGTCTACATAACGTTGCGCGGCACTACGCTCAATACCGAGTTGTCGCGCCAAACCGAAGGCTGACATTCCATAGAGCAGGCCAAAATTAATGGCCTTCGCGGCGCGACGTTGCTCGTCGGTGACTTGCTCCAGAGAGACATCAAAGACCTCGGCGGCGGTAGCACGATGAACATCACGCCCTTCTGCAAAGGCCGCCACCAATCCAGGGTCACCAGAAAGATGCGCCATAATGCGCAATTCAATCTGAGAATAATCCGCAGAGATCAATCGACAACCAGGTGGTGCAATAAAAGCAGCACGAATCCGTCGCCCCTCCGGGGTACGTACCGGGATATTCTGGAGATTCGGATCCACCGAGGATAAACGTCCTGTGGCCGCTACCGCCTGGTGAAAACTGGTATGAACTCGACCAGTAACCGAATTAACCTGCTCCGGCAGACGCTCGGTATAGGTAGATCGCAATTTGGCCAGTCCACGGTGGATCAGCAACAGGCGAGGAAATTCATAATCCGGGGCGAGTTGTTCTAACACCGATTCGGCAGTCGAGGGCTGCCCGGTTGGGGTACGTTCCAAGACCGGGATCTTCATGCGCTCGAAGAGAATTTCCTGGATCTGTTTGGGCGAGGCAAGATTAAAAACGCTCCCCGCTACACGATGACAGGTCTGTTCTAACTCCGACAAACGCACCGCCAATTCCCGAGATTGCGCACGGAGAAGGGCCGTGTCGATAAGTACGCCATGACGCTCGATGCGCGAGAGTACCGGAATCAACGGAACCTCGATTGTTTCATAGACCTCTCGCAGGCGTTCCTCCGCCTCCAGACGTGGCCATAATTGATGATGAAGGCGTAGCGTAATGTCGGCATCTTCGGCCGCATATTCAGCGGCGCGTTCCACCGGGACCTGATCAAAAGAGATCTGCTTACTACCTTTGCCGACCACGTCCTCATAGTGAATAGTACGCTCACCCAGAAATTTCAGCGCCAGCGAATCCATATCATGACGAGTTATGGTACTGTCCAAGATATAGGATTCGAGCATGGAATCATGGCGAATGCCGCGTAGGCGAATCTCGTGATTGGCCAATACGCTCATATCGTATTTGAGGTTATGGCCGAGTTTGGGATGGTTGGGGTCTTCTAATAGGGGTTTGAGTCGCGTCAAAACCTGATCACGATTAAGTTGAGGCGGGGCACTCAGATCACAGTGGGCAAGCGGTACATAGGCCGCCTCACCCGCTTCCACCGCGAAAGAAACACCGACAATCCGCGCCTGGGTGTAATCAAGGGCCGTGGTTTCGGTATCAAAGGCAAAGAGTTTGGCCCCCCTGAGACGCTCAATCCAGGTATCCAATTCCTCTAGCGTCCACACCGTATGATAGTGGCGCTTCAGAATTGTGGGTGGCGTCTCCGTTTCAGGGACCAGCGACCCAACAGTTGCCGAGGTGGTGGACGTGGGCACAGATGACGCAGGCGCAGGAGGATTGATTGGTGGAGGCGCATCATTCGCCAAGGATTTCTGTAGCTCACCCACCCAATTACGAAATTCCAGACGCAACAACAGATTCTTGAGGATTGTCGGGTTCTGGGGTTGAGGCTGAAGATCGGTTAGGCCCACGGGTAGCGCCACATCACAACGGACCGTAACGAGTTGGCGGGCAAGCGCCAATTGAGGCAAGGCCGTGCGTAGATTCTCGCCAACCTTTCCCTTGACTTCTGGGGCACGTTTGATAAGTTCATCCAAAGAGCCATACTCAGCAATCCATTTGACTGCGGTCTTGGGTCCCACCCCCGGCACGCCCGGGACGTTATCCACGCTATCGCCCATCAAGGTGAGATAATCCACAATACGTTCGGGAGGCACCCCGAATTTAGCGATTACTCCCGAGCGATCCATCGCCACATTCTTCATAGTGTCGAATAAAGTAATGTGTTCATCCACCAATTGAGCAAAATCTTTGTCACCCGTCACAATTACCGTTGTCAATCCCTGAGCGCGGGCCTGGGTGGCGAGGGTAGCGATAACATCGTCGGCCTCCACTCCTTCCATCATAATTAGCGGGAACCCCATCGCCCGCACCAGATCATGCAATGGTTCGATCTGGGCAACCAATTCCCCGGGCATGGCGGGACGGTTGGCCTTATAGGCCGGGTACAAATTGTCACGAAAGGTAGGTCCAGGGGCGTCAAATACCACAGCGAATCGTTCTGGTGAACGTTCAGCAAAGAGTTTGCGGAGCATGTTCACCACACCAAAAACTGCACCGGTTGGTTCTCCTCGTGAATTAGCCAAAGGCGGCAGGGCATGGAAGGCACGAAATAAATAGGACGATCCATCCACTAAGACCAAAGACGTAATACCCGAAGACGAAACCTGCGTGGAAAGAAATGACATAAAAATGCTCCAGAGATACGCCAATAAACCGTGTACGTGCAAACCAATCGCCTACGAATTCTTTCATAAAGAACAATATTTTTCCGCGTGGACCGCTCCCCATCACGCAAATCTCCCTGCTTGACAGCCATCCAGTGCAGCCGCAATATTTCTGCGGATGCGATTAAATTTCTTACCACCAAATCGATGGCCGGAGTGCGGCCTGGAGGGCGTTGGATATGTCGGGCATGTTGATCTTCGATGTGGCGGATGCAACGTTTGCCCTATCATTGGACCTAGTCCGAGAGGTGTTACCGTTGCCAGCCCTGAGCCAACCACCGGGGTTGCCCTCATTAATCGAGGGGTTCTTCAACCTACGCGGCCAAGCAGTAGCGGTGTTGCGCCTCGACCGTATCCTCGGTCGTGAGGGTTCGAAACCGTCTTTTTACGCGCCGATCATCCTACTACAGGCCCGTGGTGGCCTGCTCACCCTGCTGGTGGACCGAGTACGCGGCATCGTCGAGGTCAATCCCACCACGCTGCGGGCGATCCCCGACCGCGATACCTTCAACGGCTGTATAACTGCGGAATTTTCCGCCGACGGGACCTCAGTACTGCTTCTAGCCTTCGATCGAGTGCTGTTGGAAGAGGAACAACAGAGTCTGGTGGAGCACCAAGCGGCTGCGGCCCGACGGCTGACGGCCCTCAACCAAGACGCCGCAGAGGCCACGGAATGATGCCTGACGTTACCCCTATGGCGCTGGCAACGCTCGATCCGGGTTTCCAACCACTAAAGGCGTACATCATTGCGGCCACTGGCTTGGCCTACTACGCCGACAAAGAAGATGCCTTGGCCGAGCGGATCTTGCGCCGCTTCGTTCACTGCAAAATAACCGACTGCACCACCTATCTCAATCTACTTTCCAGGTCCGATTCCAAAAGCGCCATCGAGTTGGATGCCCTAACCGGTGAATTAACGATTGGTGAGACTTATTTTTTTCGTTATCCAGAACAGTTTGAGGCACTGCGTACCAAGATCCTCCCGGAGTGCCTAGAACGCAACCGCCAGCATCGCCGCTTACGGATTTGGTCCGCAGGATGCGCCACCGGGGCCGAACCCTATTCCGTTGCCATTCTTATAAAGGAACTTCTCGGGTCCCAATTGTCAAGTTGGACGGTAACCCTGATCGCCACCGATATCAACCGCGACTTTCTCACCGTAGCCCAACAAGGCTGTTATAGCAATTGGGCGTTACGAGCATTGTCCGAGGAACAAATCGCCGCATATTTCGTTATTGAGCGAAGCTCCTGGCGGCTGCGTGAAGAATTCCGCGAGATGGTAACCTTCCTATATCACAATCTGATTACACTCCGCGCAGGTATTGGCGCCACTGACGGGATGAGTGGATTTGATCTCATCCTGTGCCGAAATGTTCTAATCTATTTCAATCGCGAAGCCATTCAAACACTTTTGCCACATCTCGCAGAGCGATTGGTTGATGATGGTTGGTTGTTGGTTGGCCATTCTGAGCCTAATGAAGATTTTGGGCGCGTATTTCAAACGGTAAGCGCACCAGGAACTACGCTTTATCGTAAAGGTACCCCAAATATCCTATTTTCGGATCTATCGTCTCTGTTCAGTAGCACCAACGAATCGATCGCCCCCGTCGTGGACCTACCAAACTTCCCACCGTTACCATCATTCGTTCCATCGTCCCCGATTCCAACACCAGCACCACGTCTCCCCTCCGTTCTTGACACCCAATCAAGAGTTCTTCCGCGCTTGCGTAGAACTAATGAACGAATCACTAAAACAGCAGGGGAAGAGGCAAGCACAGACGTTTCGCTGACAACTGTGATTACGTTGGCCAACCGTGGCGCCTGGAATGAAGCGCGCCGCGCCTGTAACCAGTTGTTGAAATCAGAGATTCGCAATCCAGCGGCACATTACTATTCGGCGTTGATTGATTATCATCTCTCCAACCTAGATAAAGCTGAACAATCTTGTCGCAAGGCAATTTACCTGGATCGAACCTTTGTAATGGCCCACTTTCAGCTAGGTACAATCTTGAGCGAACGTGGTGATGAGGTTGGTACTCGCAAAGCGTTTGATAATACCCTGCGCGTCTTACGCGGACTCACCGACGATGCCATTTTGCCTGAAGGAGACGGACTGAATGCGGCAGGACTACGGAATCTGGTCCAACTTCATCTCAAAGGACGTGTCCCATCATCATAATGCCGCCATGGATCCCCTAAATCATTCGTTTCCAATGCCCTCAGCGATTCTCGCAACGGCTGGTGAGCGACCCGCAATTGCAATTCGTGGGCTTCATACCTGTTTCGGGGATCAGATTATTCACCGCAATTTAGATCTCACCATCGCTCGGGGTGAAGTGTTTGCTATTGTCGGGGGGAGTGGCACTGGTAAATCTACCTTGCTGCGCGAGATTATCCTATTGCAACGCCCCAGCCACGGCTCGGTGCGGGTCTTCGATGAAGAAATATGGACTCTTGGCGAACGTGCGGCGCATCGTCTACGTCGCCGCTTTGGGATGATGTTTCAACACGGTGCACTATTTGGTGGTCTAACGGTGGCGGAGAACGTAATGGTGCCATTACGCGAGCATACTCGTCTCCCCGTCCCATTGATGGCCGAATTAGCGGCCCTCAAGATCTCCTTGGTGGGTCTGCCACCAGAGGCGGGTTCCAAATATCCGAGTCAGCTTTCGGGGGGGATGGTGAAACGTGCTGCGATTGCCCGTGCGTTGGCCTTGGATCCAGATCTATTATTCCTGGATGAACCCACCGCAGGATTAGACCCTCAAGGAGCCGCTGCGTTGGATGAGTTGGTATTACAGTTAAGGGAATTGCTGGGGCTAACGATAATTATCGTCACCCACGACCTCGATACACTGTGGCGAGTGACGGATCAGGTGGCGGTATTGGGAGAACAACAAGTATTAGCCCAGGCATCGATGGCAGCATTATCCTCTCTGGAGCATCCCCTAATCCGTGCCTATTTCACTGGCCCACGTGCCCGTGCAGCGGTAATTGATTGAAGCTGCCATTCAAGAGTTGCACCTCGAGTTTGAATCTGCAAGTGTAGAAAACCTCAAGCGCCAATACCGAACCTCCCCATCAATGCGGATAGCGTGGTATTGATCGCTACCGCATCGTGCGGAATGAGAAGATGCCACCAAGGTTTTCCACTGTGCGCCATGGAATAGTCACTGGCGTTTTTGCACCATGTGACTGCCGCCTCGGCCTTGGCCTTTACCTCAGCATCAGTCATATCTTTTACGGCCTTGGTCTCGATGAGAAAATTGGAATCGGAAGTGGTGGCCACAAAATCTGGTATGTATTCTGGCTTTTCCGTCCGGCGTTGGTAATAGATATTGAATTGACCAGTAATGGGCCGAAACCATCGCAAGGCATCCCGTTCGAGTATTTGGGCTAGAACACGCTCCGTATCGGAGTGGAACTTCTGGTTATCGTAGGCGCAACGCAAGAAGCCACCATAGACATATTGCGAGATGGTGCGTTTATCGTCGGGACGCCAGTGCAGCGGCTTAATATCGTCCAACGCAATCGCCGCACCAAATTTTAGCGGTGTGAAGCCTTGACTGACCACGACCTCCAATTCTCCAGTATTTTCATAATAATGACCTGCCATCTGGGCATGGATGTTCTCGGCAATGGCCTTGCCCTGGTTTGCCAGGACGTTGTGCAACTCGATATCCGTTTTCAAGTAGCCTTTGAAATGGGCAACCGCCTGACTGGCAAGGGCGTGGACGAGTTCCGCATGATCGTTATAGGAGATATCGTCGAAGTCGATCAGCTCACGGATAATATAATCTTCCGGCCGTTCCTCGGCAATCGTGGACGATTGGCCGTAAAGTATATCCTTTCCGGTCTGGAGACCACGCCCAACCAATTGCTGATCCTGAGGTTGAAAATTCATCCGTGACACGTCCAACTTGAACGGCTTGTAACCACTCTGCACGGGACCTTTGGGCCTGACCTGAATACGGGGGATGTCGATGGTATACTCCGCCAGTGCTTCCGACGTACCTACGACGATACCAGAAACAGATACTCCATTCGCAAGAAGCAATTCCGTCTGCTGGGGCGTGATCCGTTGTTCGACCCGACGAACAATCTCCTGCTGTATCTCGGGCTGGCGCAATGCCGCGCTGTTCGGCACCCACTTCCGTTCGCGACTCAATTCGTCGATGACATCCATTGCAGCCTGTACAACCGTGGTTTGTGCGCCGGTGTAGAACACTTTCGCAGGCATCCCGCTGTCCGTGGCGAGCTGTATTGTTATCGTACTCGGCACGGTGCTGATTCCCAACGCCACGTTAATCATCGGCGTTATTGAAACGCTACGTAGTCCGTTGGATAAATCGCTTGCTGGATCGAGTTTCAGCTCCTTCAGGCGAATTGGCGAATCGCCCCGCCCAGCCTCGTCCACCACTTCCTGGAATTTGTCATGGGCGATAATGTTGAGCCGGTCCACCACCTCGACACCCGTTTTGCGGCCATAGGGCAAACGCAAGCCACGACCAATGGATTGTTCAATTAGTGTGCGGGCATTGGCCGCCCGTAGCGGCACAATGGTGTAGAGATTAGTCACGTCCCAGCCTTCCTTTAGCATATTGACATGAATGACGATCTCGGTCGGCTCATGGTAGCTTTCCACCGCCAAGAGTTTTCGCACGATTTCGTCGCCTTCCGCACCGGCAGTGGTACTACTATCAATCTGGATCACCTTGCCGGCATAGCGTCCACTGAACAACTCTCCCGAAATCAATTGCATCAACTGGCCGGCATGGTGGGTATCGCGAGCGATCACTAATAGGAACGGTTTGACGGGCTTCTCGCCTTTTTGGCGCGCGTAGGTCAGCAGATGCACCTTCGTTTCTTCATGCACCCGCATCCCGTCCATTAATTTGATACGCTCAAGCTGCTCCGCATTGTGGGCGGAAGGATCGAAATTCTGTTGGGTAACGACCGCCGGCTCCTTCACGAAACCATCTTCAATAGCCCGTGCCAGAGGATAATCCATCACCACGTTCTTGAACGGTAGTGGCCCCTTGCTGGATTCGGTGAAGGGCGTCGCGGTCAGCTCCAACCCCAGCACCGGTTTCAATTCGTTGAGTGTCCGAATCCCCGCACTCGCACGATAGCGGTGCGATTCGTCCATCAGCAATATTAGATCGGGTAAAGCAGACAGGTAGTCGAAATAGCTCTGTCCCAGGTATTCCGAAAGTCGTTTGATACGTGGCGACTTGCCGCCCCGCACTTCGCTATTGATCTTCGAGATATTGAAAATGTTGATCTCGATGCCGCCCAGCAGACTTCTGGTGCCGCGTTGCTCGTAGTTGTCACCAGTCACCACCTCCGGGGCCGTTACGGCGAATTCGGCAATGCCCTTGAACACATACTTCGGCGTGTTGGGCGTAAAGTCGCAGATCAGCTTATCGTAGATGGTCAGATTCGGCGCCAGTACGAAGAAATGTTTGTAGCCGTAGGCCGCATGTAAATAGCTGATGAATGCCCCCATCAAGCGCGTCTTGCCCACGCCGGTGGCCAAGGAAAAACAGAGCGATGGGAAATCGCGCTCGAAGTCCGACAGCTTCGGGAACTGCACCTTTAGCGTTTCGACCATCGCCGTCAATTCTTGCGGCAAACGCGCGCGGTGATTGCGCAGGCCCGGCACGGCCTCCAGGGCCGCGGCTAGCTTACGCAGGCTATCGGCTTGTGGCTCGCGTAGGCTTAAACGGCCGACAATGGAGCGAAAAATGTTGTCGAGGTTCATAATGTACTATCAGAACGTAAATATTTTGTTGTGATACCTAAGTGTGCGCCTGCTTTCACCAGACGCTCATCCAAACTGAGTATTACGCAAGAATGACGCTGGGTTACGGCAAGATGCAAGGCATCTCCCGCACGCAACCCGATTCGCCAGTTTTTTAGAAAATTCATTGCGCTTTTGTAATCTTCATCCAATACTTGTATGTGAACAAAATAACCACTGAGCATCTCATATTGTGCGAGGGCATCCAACATTTGATCCTCGCTAATCTGTCCGGTTCGACATTTGATGCCGAATGCGGAAACCAGCTCGGTTTTTGTCCATGTACTCAATGCCAGTGGATAATGCGCTGGATTTCTCAATGCTTCCTCGGCCTGAGTGGAATATTTTTCTGGCACCAAATAAGCCATTAACACGCTGGTGTCGATGTAGTGCATCAATAGCGGTCCCCGTCTCGCATCGCCCGAATAAAATCGCCCGCGCTGACGGTTTGTTCTGGTAATGTGGCGCGAAATTCCGTTAGTCTAGGAAGGCATAAATTAGGGACATCATCCGATGGACTAAGAGCGGTTTCCAATGGTTTTTCACCGATTAGATGCGTTAACTTATTGTTCCTCATTACGATAATGGTGGTATTCGTCCGAATGGCTCGCTCGTGCGCCATACGCACGGCTCGTTGAATTGCCACTAACGATCCACTCAGATCCTTGGTTTTTGCCTTATCAATTTCCTGCCGCGTCATGATCTTTCTCCCCATTCAATTAATATTGGGTCATCGCCAGAAGTGTCGTACAAAATCCAGGCATCCACCGCCGCACGGTAATGATTGTCGAAGTTTTGACGCCCAGAAACAAATCGCCGCCGGATCAACAACTCTGGAACACTATGACCACCCTGGCGTACCCGTTCCACCACACGCGCCACCGCGATGTCCACAAAAAGCAGGCTCAAAAAAAACAGACTGACATGGTAGCCACGAGAACGCCACTCGCTAATGTGTCGCAGATAATTTAGACCTGATAGCGTCGTTTCGAATGCAAATGATTCATCGTGCGCGACACAAGTTTCCATCTCCCGCAGCATTATCCGTCCGGCTTTGATGGTCATTGTTTCTGGCGTAAATGGTGAAAGACCCTCGGCAATCAGATCGGCATTAATGAAGCGTGGGCATTGCGCCTCTTCTGGCAGGAACGCACGGGCAAAGGTTGTTTTCCCCGCACCGTTTGGACCGGCGATGATGATGATTTTCCTAGCATTCATCGTCACGTATCATCCCCAGAATTATCGGTATCAAACAAACTCGGCTGGAGCGCCTTTTTTCCACGCCCGTGTGCGGGTGAAGAAACACTAGCCTTCGGTGCCAGGGGCAAATTCTGGATATTCAGGCTATAGTCATCGTGCCCCCATTCGCATTTTTCCAAAACCATCTTGGGAATCTTCTTCACGGTCAAGTTCGGAGTGAGGCTGGCATCGCCCTGGAATGCCCAGCAGCAGACCAATAACGTCCGCTTCGGTCCGACTTCCTCGGACAGCGCCCGCAACTGTTCGGCATTTAGGGTCTGCGTAGTAACGTAGATGAAATCGGTTTCACTGCTGTGTCCGTGCTGCCAGTAGAAATCCGCGCTCGGCGCAAAGGTGAAGCCTTCAAACTTACAGAGGGCGGCGGCCAGCATCTCGGGGTTATATTCTTTATTAACCACCCACTGGCCCCAACGATCTTTCTGTAATAGGCTGGGGGCAAGCCGATAATAACGAAAACCGCCGCCGCCTTGCCAATTTACCGACGGGGTAATGCCACCGGAATCCTCGCCATCGATTACTTTTTTCAGACGCGGAATGATATGCGTGTGGCAATGCTCGCCCAATTCAATCATGAGCCAACGCCGTCCCATTTTGTGAGCGACTGCGCCTGTGGTGCCTGAGCCTGCGAAGGAGTCTAAAACGAGGTCGTTGGGGTTGGTAGCTATTTCGAGAACCAATTTTAAAAGTTCTTCTGGTTTTGGCGTTGCGAATGGCTCGATTTCAGGCAATAGTTTCCTTAAATGGTCTCGTTTGGCTGATTGATTGCTCCCTGCTTCTTCAGCAGTCCACCAAGTTCTTGGAACAACACCATCCTTCACTTCTGTAATATAACGTTTAATAACAGGCAATCCATCTCCGTTTGCGCCAAAGTAAACACGTCCTTCTGCGCGTGCCTGTTCAAAATTAGTTTTTGAAAAACGCCAATAATTTCCAGATGGAGGAACTACAACTCGTCCAGATGGCAAAATAATTGGAAAACGTGCTCCTTCGCTGCCACTTTTTGCAGTTCCATTATCGCCCTGCAACCAAGAACCGCGTGGGTCGTTATCTGGATTTCTATATCTAGCTTTTTGAGCATCAGTTCTTGGCAAGGGATTTCTTATTTTTCGCCAAATATCTCGGTTTTTTGCGTACAACAGAACATGGTCGTGAGCACTTGATATATCTGTATCATTTCGTCGTCCTTTGTCCTTTTCCCATGCAAAAGTTGCAACAAAATTCCCCCGCCCAAAAAGCTCATCACACAACACCTTCAAATAGTGCGCCTCGTTGTCATCAATGGTAATCCACAACGATCCATCCTCAGCCAATAACCGACGGATGATTTCCAACCGATCCCGCATCAGCGATAACCAAATCGAATGTTCTACTCCATCGTCGTAATGAGTGAAGGCGCTGCCGGTGTTGTAGGGCGGATCAATAAACACGCACTTTACCTTTCCTGCGAACTCCTGTTCCAACGCCTTCAGTGCCAGCAGGTTGTCGCCGAAGATCAGCCGATTATCGAAGATGTCATTCTCGGTTACTCGTTGTTTGGCGTGATGGCTCTTGGCTGAATCCTCCAGCAGGATGCGCGGCTCCAACTTGGGCCGCACTTCCTTACCGATCCAGGTGAGTTCGAGTTTTTGGTTCTTGGTCATGGTAATTGCCGTTGATTTTCCCTGAATACGGTCAAAAGCGAGAGCAAGGCGGGAATATCGTTCATGTAGATCCGCCATTCACGTGGAGCAGAATCAGACATACAGTGCTTCCTTTTCAACGAAGGGACGCAGTTCCGTGCGCAAGGCTTTCTCGGTGACCAGATCGACCGTGCAACCAAACAGATCCTCGAGATAAAATTGGACGCCGAAGTAGCGTGCTGAGGTTGCTGGACCGTCGAATGCAACTAGAATATCGATATCGCTGTCGATATCGGCGCTGTCTCGCGCAGTGGAACCGAACAAGGCAAGATACGTTACACCGTGGCGGGCAGTCAGCACGGGTTTGCTTTGGGCAAGCAATTCAAGAACATGTGAACGATTCATTGCCTTACACCTTTTCGTATTTATTACACAGCCATTTGCTCAAGGCGAGTAAGCCATACGTTGAAATGAGGACACGCCCGACGTAACGCATCCAGCCCTATTTCCGTCGTGATCAGCGGCCCATGAAATGTTTTCTTGTATTTCGGCATCAGCAAGCGCACCGGCGTCATGTCGCTTGAAAGTGGATGCACCACTTTCCTTGTCCACCACAATCAGATCTTCCACCTCGAATTCGTTGATCAATTCCACGGACTGCGTGGAGATGATGAGCTGATGCTGCTCCGCGGTCGATTTCATCATCGCGCTCAGGATCGCGATGGCGTAGGGGTGCAAACCTAGCTCTGGTTCGTCGATTAGGATCGCGGCAGGCATGAATTCTTCCGGTTGCAACAGTACCGTCGCTAGGCAAATAAAGCGCAACGTGCCATCGGAAAGCGCGCTGGCGTTGAATGGCTCATCCTGTCCGGCCTCGGTCCATTCGAGTTGAATCTTTTCCTTGTTGTCCACGGTGGGCCGCAAGTAAAAGTCACCGAAAAATGGAGCAACCAACCGAATGGATTTTATGATGCGCCTATAGTGTGTTTCGTGGTGATTCTCCAGGCGATATAAAAAGGCCGCGAGGTTGCGCGCATCCTCGCGCAAAAATTCGTTGTCGTTGATGCCATGAATCTGTTTGACCAAAGCGCTATGACTGGTGTCATGGAAATGGTAGATGCGCCAGCTACGCATGGGGGGCACAACGTATTCGTAAATAGCGGTGCGCTTCTTCTGATCCTCGACATAAGACTCAAAATGCCCTGATTGCGGGCGCCAATCGCCACGGACGTTCCACCACAGACATTCTTTGGAGAACATCAGCCGATTGTCTTGCGTGGGTCGCAGTTTGAACTTGTATCCATTGTTTCCAAAGTAGAGTTCCGCGTCCAGTTCCTCTGTCCTCTTGCGTCCGAAATGAAGCACGGCATCGGGTCCCCCCGCAATGCCAACCGCGAACTGCAACTGTTGATCTAGGATCTGGCTAATCAACCGAAAAAAACCAATGAAGTTGGACTTGCCCGCGCCATTGGCGCCAATCAGCACGTTTAGCTTGCCAAATTCGATATCACAGGCGGAAATCGACTTATAGCCATTCAGAACGAGCCTGGAAAGTTGATTCGAATCAAATATTTTTTTAACCATGGAGACACACAAAGGATATGATATAGTTACGCCCGTTCATAACACAACCCATTCCACGGCAAGAATCTGTTGCTCAGTCACTTGCTGCTGTAGTTGACTTTCTAGATCGTCAAAGTCTCGCGTTGCACGCCATCGCAATACTATCCATGAGCGGCTTCCCTGAGAATTTCCGTGGTCCATTGGTTCAGGCTCTTGCCGGCGGCGGTAGCCGCGATGGTGGCTGCCTCGTGGATTTCAGCATCCAGGCGCAGTACGAACTTCCCAGAGAAGTGCTTGCGCGGCTCAATGCCTTGTTCCTGGCACATGGTCAGAAACACACGCAAGGAAATCTCGCCTTCGCGTTTCAAGCTTTCCACGTCGGTGGCGTAAAAGTCAGCACCACCATTCAAGCCCACAAACTCGCCCCGGAACATTGAAATTTCCGGGTCAAAAGAGATGACGGCCTTGAAGCCGTTGATAGTCATTACGTTGTTCATGGTTTCGCTCCGTGCTCCTCCAGCCATTTGCGAATTGACACAACCGCACCCTTGTCCGTGTCGGGTGAAGAATGTGGCCGATGGAAAACCCGCACTTCGCCAAACAGCTTCACGCCAACGCGAGAACCCTCCCGCTCGCTAACCTCGGCGCCCAGTTCCAGAAACAGCGCCTCAATGTCCCCCCAGCGGATGCTACCGGACACCGGTCGGGTGAAGATCGCCTCAATCGCGCGTTGGTGTTTTTTCGGTGGTGTTTCAGACCTGGATATTGCGGTAGCCATTCTTCAAACATGGGTATCGG
>CAUYTY010000250.1 GCA_963575655.1 Gammaproteobacteria bacterium
TTTACGGGGGGATTGAGGGGGGACGATTGGATGCGATCCCGAGTTTTGAATAGGTAGCAACTTGGGTTAGTTAAAATTCCTCGAACTCATCTTCAGATACTGACTTTTTTACTCCGCCCACTTTTCTGCTTGGTGACCTACTAACCCGTGATAACGGTTGAATAGCTGCTATTGATCGAGTAGGTGCCTTGCGAGCCACTGCTCGGTTGGTTGGTGCATTCTGTGTCGCAGTCTGCTCCGTGATTTGGAAGAAACCAACCAGCTCTTGGAGCTGAGTGACCTGAGCGGACAATTCCTCAGCGGTCGCGCTCAGCTCTTCGGCGGAAGCGGCATTTCCTTGGGTGAGTTGAGAGAGCTGGCCCATTGATGTATTGATTTGACTGACACCGCTGGCTTGCTCCTTGGAGGCGGACGCGATTTCCTGGACTAAGTCTGAAGTCTTGCTAATAGCCGGTACAATTTCGCCGAGGAGGGTGCCCGCTTTTTCTGCAAGCCGGACACTGCCCACCGCCAGTTCGCCAATTTCGCGGGCAGCGACCTGGCTACGTTCGGCGAGTTTGCGTACCTCGGCGGCTACCACCGCAAAGCCTTTGCCATGCTCCCCCGCCCTTGCTGCTTCAATGGCGGCGTTAAGGGCAAGGAGGTTGGTTTGGTAGGCGATGTCATCGACAATGCCAATTTTCTTGGCGATTTGTTTCATCGCATCCACGGTTCCATTCACCGCAGTGCCGCCCTCGCGGGCCTGTGTTGCCGCTTGGCTTGCACGAGTATTCGTGACCTTGGCATTTTCGGCGTTCTGGGTGATGGAGGCGCTCATCTGTTCGACTGCGGCGCTGGTTTCTTCAACGCTGGCTGCCTGTTCGCTGCTGGATTGGCTCAGAGATTGGGAAGTAGTTTCCACCTGGGTTGCCGCATTGGCCAGCTCACCGCTAGCCTGATGTACCTTTTCGATAGTATCGGCAAGCCGCACCACGGTATTGTTGACCGAGTTGCGCAACTGACTCAACCGCCCCTGGCACGCTGCATCAACATGTTGACTAAGGTCCCCTTTCTCTATGGCGGCCATAACCCGTACTACTTCTTCAATAGCGGTGGAGAGCTGGGTTACGGTGTTATTCACCGAGTCGCGTAACTGGCCCAGCATCCCCTGGTATTGAGAGTCGATACGTTGTGACAGATCGCCCTTCTCCAGGGCTGCCATGACTCGTATTACTTCAGTGACCGGACCCACGACCGCATTCAGGGTGGAATTCACCCCTTCTACGATGCGTCGGTAGTCACCCTGATGGCGAGTGGCATCGGCGCGTACCATTAGCTGCCCCTCTGCCCCTGCCTGGGCGAGGGTACGTGCGTCCTCAACGAGGGCGTTAACGGCATCAATGCAGGTATTAAGGTTGTTCTTGATGGTGTTGAAGTCGCCGTTGTAGGAATCAGTGATCTTCGCGGGAATAGCACCCTTTGAAATATCATCGACATAACGAGCAGCGACGTTCAGTGGTCCAATTACCGCATCCAGGGTGTTGTTCACTCCCTGAACGATTCTTCGGAAATCTCCCTGGTGCTTGGATATGTTGGCGCGGGTCGCGAGCTTGCCTTCAATCGCAGCCCTGGAAAGTAAATTGGCATCGGCAACCAGGGCATTGACGGCGTCAATGCAGGTATTGAGGTTGTTTTTGATGGTGTTAAAGTCGCCGTTATAAGAATCGGTAATCTTTGCGGGAATTGCCCCTTTTGAGATGTCATCGACATAACGGGCAGCGACATTCAAGGGTCCAATCACCGCGTCCAAAGTGTCATTCACTCCTTGAACGATTCTCCGGAAATCGCCCTGATGCCTGGAAACATCGGCACGGGTTGCGAGTTTGCCTTCAATCGCTGCGCTGGAAAGCAAATTAGCATCAGCGATCAATGCATTGACGGCGTCAATGCAGGTATTGAGGTTATTCTTGATAGTGTTGAAGTCGCCGTTATAAGAATCGGTAATCTTCGCAGGGATCGTTCCTTTTGAGATGTCATCGACATAACGGGCCGCAACGTTCAGTGGGCCAATTACGGCATCCAATGTGTCATTTACCCCTTGGACGATCTTACGGAAATCTCCTTGGTGCTTGGAAGCCTCGGCGCGGGTTGCAAGCTTGCCTTCCACTGCCGCCCTAGAGAGCGAGTTGGCATCGGCGACCAGGGCATTGATGGCATCAATGCAAGTATTAAGGTTGTTCTTGATGGTGTTGAAGTCGCCGTTGTAGGAATCAGTGATCTTCGCGGGAATAGCACCCTTTGAAATATCATCGACATAACGAGCCGCAACATTCAATGGTCCAATTACCGCGTCTAATGTATCGTTTACCCCTTGGACGATCTTGCGGAAATCTCCCTGGTGATTGGATGCATCGGCGCGGCTCGCAAGTTTTCCTTCAACCGCCGCTCTAGAAAGCGAATTGGCATCGGTGACCAGGGCATTGACAGCGTCAATGCATGTGTTGAGATTATTCTTGATGGTATTAAAATCGCCGTTGTAGGAATCGGTAATCTTTGCGGGAATAGCACCCTTCGAAATATCATCAACATAGCGAGCAGCAACATTCAATGGACCAATGACTGCGTCCAAGGTGTCGTTCACCCCTTGAACAATCTTGCGAAAGTCTCCTTGATGATTAGTAGCGTCAGCACGTACTGTCGTGCGACCCTCAGTTCCTGCTTGAATAAGGGTATGCACATCATTGATAAGAGCATGGATAGCATCGATTGTGTTGTTCAGATCGGTCCCCAGTGCTCCGATCTCATCCTTAGAGTCAATCTGCGCCTTAGTATTGAGATCCCCTTGGGCTACTCTCGCGAGAATCTTGCTGAGCCTTGTAAGTGGACGTGCAATTTTAGCCAGTGAAAACCATAGAGCTAAACCTGCCAATAGCAAACAACCAACGCCAAGGACTGTATAGGTCAAAGTCGACATCTGATGAATCTTTCCAAATGTCTGGGTAGTGAGCTCCGTTTTGTCTTGTTCTTCCTTGGCGGTAATTGTATCGACTAGGTTGTCGATCGCGTCCGAGGTCTTTTTCAGTGCGTCGTTGAAAGTCTGAATACGTTCCATTTCCTCGTAAATATAGTTGGAGGCGGCTTCACCGAAGCTACCCTTACGCACTAATTGGAGCGTACTGTCATTGGATCGAGCAAAAAGTCCATAGACCTTGTTCAAACTTTGACCCGATCGGTCAATAATGTTGAACAGGCGAGTAGAGGTCGCCAGCAGCGAGGTATCCTGAGCATCGAAGGCTAACTCCGAGACAGAACCACTGGAGAGCAAAACTTTCTTCAATTCTTGGAGATGGGACTCGAAGGTAGTGATTTTAGTGTGCATCTTATTGCGTGCGGCTAAGGTTTTATCGGCACCTTGGGCATCTTCTGCCATAATCGAGGACTGATGAATACCCATAACGCTATTGGTGGCAAGAATTAATTCCATGAGATCTTGCTGGATGTTCTCTTTATTCTTTGAAACTACAGTAGTTTGACGGTCCAACTGCTCACGCGTCGTGGAGGTATCACGAAATAGACTGAGGAAGCTATTCAAATTGAATAAGCTGAGTAGCCCGATGAGAATAAGAGGGGCTACTGCAACACCGGCCACCTTAACCCCGATGCCAAATCCTTTGGAATTGTTCCTTTGGTTGTTATCTATGTTAGTCATGAGATGCCCTTCGTTAGAAATCGATAAAGGAACCAATAAAAAGCAATTGCAAAAGACGTAGACGTTGGTATCGTTTCGTCATGTCAGGTTACGTTCAACTGCCCCAAAGGGGTACAACGACATAGCCCGGGGTAACACCCCTGGTAAAGGCACGAACATTCCTAAGCCCTGAAAGGGTGCAATAGAGGTTTTGCCCTTTCAAATCTTCCCCGTTAACTCGAACGATTCCCAGGGCGTTGCCCTGAGTTATCATGTTTTGTCCCTTCGGGCAATCGGCCGTTATCTGGCGATAACGATGATCAATGCCTTACCGGCCACAACAGCTAAAATTCTTTGAATTCATCTTTATTGCTTATTGGTTTTGCCATTCCTGCCTTTTTACCAAATATCCTACTGGCTTGGGATAATGGTTGAGTAGTTACTCCCGGCCGAGCAAATCCTGTGTGGGTTGCTGTTCGCTTAATTGGTATAGCCTCTGGTGCAGCTTGTTCGGTCTCGATTTTGAAAAAGCTAACCAGATCTTGGAGCTGGGTGACCTGGGCGGACAATTCCTCAGCGGTGGCTGCTAATTCCTCGGAGGAACTGGCGTTGGTTTGGGTGAGATTAGAAAGCTGCCCCATGGCGGTATCTATTTGGGAGACGCCAGTGGATTGTTCCTTGGAGGCGGTAGCGATCTCTTGGACCAAACTAGAAGTTGTGGTAATGGCTGGCACAATTTCACCCAGGAGTATGCCCGCTTTCTCGGCGAGTGCCACACTGCTGGATGCCAATTTGCCAATCTCCTGAGCTGCCACCTGACTGCGTTCAGCAAGTTTACGTACTTCGGATGCTACTACCGCAAATCCTTTTCCATGTTCTCCCGCTCGTGCTGCTTCAATGGCGGCATTGAGGGCAAGGAGGTTAGTCTGGTAGGCAATGTCGTCAATGATTCCGATCTTGCTTGCGATCTGTTTCATCGCATCGACTGTTCCGCTTACTGCAGTACCGCCATCACGCGCTTTGGTAGCTGCTTGATGTGCTGTGCTATCGGTGACCTTGGCGTTATCAGCATTTTTGGTGATGGAAAAACTCATCCGCTCCACGGCGGCGCTAGTCTCTTCCACACTGGCAGCCTGTTCGCTAGTGGCTTGGCTAAGGAGTTGGGCGGTAGCCTCAACCTGCGATGCCGCGTTGGCCAATTCACCGCAGGCGTGAAGGACTTCTCTAATGGTATGGGCGAGCGGAGTTACGGTGTTATTGACCGAATCACGTAATTGACCCAGCATCCCTTGGTATTGAGTATCGATATGTTGAGACAGATCGCCTTTTTCCAGGGCTGCCATCACTCGTATTACCTCGGTAACAGGGTCCACGACTGCATTCAGGGTGGAATTCACCCCTTCCACGATACGTTGGTAATCACCCTGATGACGGGTTGCATCGGCGCGTACCATCAACCGCCCCTCTGCTCCCGCTTGGGCGAGGGTATGCGCATCCTCCACAAGGGCATTGACAGCGTCAATGCACGTGTTGATATTATTTTTGATGGCGTTGAAATCACCGTTGTAGGAATCGGTAATCTTCGCGGGAATGGCGCCCTTCGAAATATCATCGACGTAGCGGGCGGCAACGTTCAGTGGGCCGATCACCGCATCCAATGTGTCGTTTACTCCCTGAACGATTCTCCGGAAATCTCCCTGATGCTTGGAGGCATCTGCGCGAGTCGCAAGTTTTCCTTCCACCGCTGCCTTGGAAAGTAAATTGGCGTCAGCGATTAGGGCATTGACGGCATCAATGCAAGTGTTGAGATTATTTTTGATGGTATTGAAGTCACCGTTGAAGGTATTGGTAATCTTTGCGGGAATAGCACCTTTTGAAATGTCATCGACGTAACGAGCGGCAACATTCAATGGGCCAATTACTGCATCCAAGGTCTCGTTCACCCCTTGAACAATCTTACGAAAGTCTCCCTGATGATTGGTAGCATCAGCACGTACCGTCATGCGACCCTCAGTCCCCGCTTGGACAAGGGTATGTACATCATTAATAAGGGCATGGATAGCATCGATGGTATTGTTTAGATCCGCCCCTAGCTTTCCAATTTCATCTTTGGAGTCTATTGGGGCCTTGGTATTGAGATCCCCTTGGGCCACTGCCGCGAGAATCTTACTAAGCCTTGTAAGCGGACGAGCAATCCTAGCCAGGGAGAACCATAGCGCCAAACCTGCCAATAGTAGACAACCAACGCCGAGGATTATATAAGTAAGAGTCAACATCCGATAAACTTTTTCAAATGTTTGAGTAGTGAGCGCAGATTTGTCCTGTTCTTCCTTGGTAAGAAGTTTATCGGTTAGGTTTACGACCGAGGTCGAAGTCTTTTTCAGTGCCTCGTTGAAGACCCGGATACGCTCTACCTCTTCGTAAAGATAATTGGAATTAGCTTCACTGAAACTACCCTTACGCACTAATTGAAGGGTACTATCATTGGATCGAGCAAAAAGGTCATAGACTTTACTCAGACTTTGACCCGCACGAACAATGATATTGAATAGGTGAGTACTGGTTGCCACCAGCGAGGTATCCTGATCGTTAGTGGCTGATTCAGTGATGAAGCTACCGGAGAGCAACGTTTCTTTCAATTTTTGGAGATGGGATTCGAAGACGTTAATCTTTGTTCGCATCGTGCTACGTGCGGCTAACGTTTTGTCGGTACCTTGGGCATCTTCCGCCATGATCGAGGACTGATGAGCATCCATAAAATTATTGGTGGCGAGAACCACGTCCATGAGGTCCTCCTGGAGATTGGCGGAAGCTTGTGCAACTGTGGTGGTTTGGCGGTCCAACTGGTCTCGTGTCGTAGAAGTATCACGAAATAAACTGAAGAAGCTATTCAAATTGAATAAGCTAAGTAGCCCGATAAGAATAAGAGGAACTACTGCAACACTGGCTACTTTAATTCCTATGCCAAATCTTTTAGGATCATACTTTTGGTTATCGCGTGAATTAGTCATGGCAGTGTCCTTGATTGACAATTGACGGCTACGAACAATTATAGAAACGAAATGTTGTCGGAAAATAGGCCTTGGTCGTCTTTCCGTTAGGTGTCATCATCTTACTATGAGTTAGTAGGATGATACCTGACAAGACAACAACCAAGGCCTGTGGGCAAATTACCAAGTTTCCGATAATACCAATAGATTACAGGCTCCCGACTTGAGCCAGCGCCTTATTTAGAATGTCATAAGTATCCGACGGCGTTTTTCCTTGAGGCGGCGGTGGTAGCGCCGTTGGGCTAACTATACCGACCACCGCCTTAATCGCGCTGAGTTCTGCGAGGACGTTGTTCTCGATGTCGAGGACGTAGCCAGGCGTGATCGCGCCCGTACGACGATTAGGCAGTACGATGCCACCTGTGATCTTGAGGGCGGGATCGTTTTCGACCTTGGTTTTGAGGGCTTCGAGAATTTCAAAGGTGCGGTTGTAAGTATCCAGAGGTTTTTTGCCAGTGGCGCCGGTTGGTGCGTTGATTGGATCAGTCTTACCACGAGTGGTGCGGATCTTCTCCAGGTCATCGACAATCATTAGCCCCAATCGGTAGACGTCGTTGGGTACAGTTTTAGGAATTCCGAGACCGTCTAGGGAATTGCTCGCCTTTTGCAGATTACCGTAGACGTCGGTTGGAGTTTTTCCGGGGATAAGCGGGGCAGGGGCTATCGTTTTAGTGACCTTGAATATTGAGCGAAGCTCGGTAAGGTCTTGATAGGCGGTGTCAAGCATTTTCTTGACATTGGCCGGAGTGATCTCTGCAACTGGGAAGACTGGCACCGGATTTTCCGATAGACCATTGAGGCTGCGCAAAAGCTCTATTTTGATCAAAACCTCGCGCGTTTTCTGGAAGACATGCCGTGGGTAGCGCGGGGTCAGTGCCGGAGCTCCTTCGTCGGCCACGGGTTGGGACGAATTAGCCTCGTGCATTGCCGCTAGTTCGGCATTGATATTGTCAGCGGCTTGAAAGGTGTGAGACGGAGTAATTTCTTCCGCACCGACGGGAACGGACGTTATTGCCCCAACAGTTATCAGTAAGGCACCCCCGAAGATGGCAGCAGAGGAAAATAACCGATAGATAAACCGATTAAATGGATTAGCTCTTATCATGTTGTACTCCATTAATATTAGTTTGGAATTACCAAACAAAAATCGTAAAAAGCACGGCGAACCTGGTTTAAATAACGACCCTTTTGCTAGATGCTCAGCCGATAAATATTCACACAGGACGCCAGTAGTGGCGTGAATAGTTGTACGTTAATTAAGTATTGAGCATGATCACCTCCGTTAATTAGGGAGCATAGGGAAAGTTAAAACTCCTTGAATCCGTCTTTGTTGCTTACTGGTTTTGTCGTTGTTCCTAGTAATCTACTGCTCCGGGATGATGGTTGAGTCGTTGCTACCGTCCGATTGGATACTTTGCCAGCCACTGCCCGGTTGGTTGGCGTAGTCCGCGCGGCTTGCTCATTGGCAACTTGGAAGAAGCCGACCATATCCTGGAGCTGAATGACCTGAGCGGACAATTCCTCGGCGGTTGCGCTCAGTTCCTCGGAGGAGCTGGCATTGCTTTGGGTGAGCTGAGAAAGCTGACCCATGGCAATGTTGATCTGATTGACACCACTGGCTTGTTCCTTGGACGCAGACGCGATTTCCTGGACCAGATCTGAGGTCTGGGTTATTGCTGGTACGATTTCGCCGAGAAGTGTACCGGCTTTCTCCGCAAGCCGTACACTACCCGTTGCCAATTCACCAATCTCCCGAGCCGCGATTTGACTACGCTCCGCGAGTTTACGTACCTCGGCGGCCACTACCGCAAAGCCCTTACCATGCTCTCCGCTCTTGCTGCTTCAATGGCGGCATTAAGGGCGAGGAGATTGGTTTGGTAAGCGATGTCATCGACGATGCCAATTTTCTTGGCAATCTGTTTCATTGCATCCACGGTTCCATTTACCGCAGTACCACCTTCGCGGGCCTGCGTTGATGCTTGGCTTGCCCGTGCATCAGTAATCTTGGCGTTTTCAGCGTTCTGAGTGATGGAGGCGCTCATCTGCTCCACTGCGGAGCCGGTCTCTTCGACGCTGGCCGCCTGTTCGCTACTGGCTTGGCTCAGCGCCTGGGCGGTGGTCTCCACCTGAGCCGCCGCACTGGCCAATTCACTACTGGCGTGATGCACTTCTTCAATGGTATGGGCAAGTCGTGCCACGGTATTGTTGACCGAGTCGCGCAACTGACTCAGCCGCCCCTGACACTCCACACCAACGTGTTGGCTCAGATCCCCATTCTCCATGGCCGCCATGACTCGCACTACTTCTTCAATGGTAGTGGCGAGCTGGATTACGGTGTTATTTACCGAGTCGCGTAACTGACCCAGCATCCCCTGGTATTGGACATCAATGCGTTGAGACAGATCGCCCTTTTCCAGGGCGGCCATTACGCGGATTACCTCGGTGACCGGACCTACAACCGCATTCAGGGTGGAATTCACCCCTTCCACGATACGTCGGTAGTCACCCTGATGACGGGTAGCATCGGCACGTACCATCAGCCGTCCATCGGCCCCGGCCTGGGCAAGGGTGCGCGCGTCCTCAACGAGGGCATTAACGGCATCAATGCAGGTATTGAGGTTGTTCTTGATGGTGTTGAAGTCGCCGTTGTAGGAATCGGAGATCTTCGCGGGGATAGCACCCCTTGAAATATCATCGACATAGCGAGCCGCGACGTTCAGGGGGCCAATCACCGCATCCAATGTGTCATTCACCCCTTGGACAATTTTGCGGAAATCTCCCTGATGCTTGGAGGCGTCAGCACGGGTCGCGAGCTTGCCTTCCACCGCCGCCCTGGAAAGTAAATTAGCATCGGTGACCAGGGCATTGACGGCGTCAATGCAGGTATTGAGGTTGTTCTTGATGGTGTTGAAATCCCCGTTGTAGGAGTCAGTAATCTTTGCGGGGATCGCGCCCTTTGAGATGTCATCGACATAGCGAGCGGCGACATTCAATGGAACAATCACGGAATCCAATGTGTCATTCACCCCTTGGACAATCTTGCGGAAGTCTCCTTGGTGTTTAGCAGCATCGGCGCGGGTCGCGAGCTTGCCTTCCACTGCCGCCCTAGAAAGCAAATTGGCGTCAGTGACCAAGGCATTGACCGCGTCAATGCAAGTGTTGAGATTATTCTTGATGGTGTTGAAATCGCCATTGTAGGAATCGGTGATCTTCGCGGGAATCGTTCCTTTCGATATGTCATCGACATAGCGGGCCGCAACATTCAATGGACCAATCACCGCATCCAATGTGTCGTTCACTCCCTGAACGATTCTTCGGAAATCTCCCTGATGCTTGGAGGCGTCAGCACGGGTTGCAAGCTTGCCTTCCACCGACGCCCTGGAAAGCAGATGGGCATCGGCGACCAAGGCATTAACGGCGTCAATGCAAGTGTTGAGGTTGTTTTTGATGGTATTGAAGTCGCCGTTGTAGGAATCGGTGATCTTCGCGGGAATTGTTCCTTTCGAGATGTCATCGACATAACGGGCCGCGACATTCAATGGCCCAATCACCGCGTCCAATGTATCGTTCACTCCTTGAACGATCTTGCGGAAATCTCCTTGGTGCTTGGAGGCATCGGCGCGGGTCGCGAGTTTGCCTTCCACCGCAGCCCTAGAAAGCAGATTGGCATCCGCAACCAGAACATTGACGGCGTCAATGCAGGTGTTGAGATTATTCTTGATGGTGTTGAAATCTCCATTGTAGGCGTCGCTGATCTTCGCGGGGATAGCCCCCTTTGAGATGTTATCGACATAGCGGGCGGCAACATTCAATGGACCAATTACGGAATCTAATGTATCGTTCACTCCTTGGACGATCTTGCGGAATTCTCCCTGGTGTTTAGAAGCATCCGCGCGGGTCGCCAGCTTTCCTTCAATCGCCGCCCTGGAAAGAAGGTTGGCATCGGTGACCAAAAGCTGGATGGCAACGCTGACAGTATTGAGACTCTCGCGAATGGCATCAAATTCCCCTTGCCAAATTTCTTGCACGGGCTCAGGAATATCGCCGCGACCGAGGCGCTTGATGAGAACCAGTGCCTTATTCAAAGGCCGGGTGATACTCAGTCCGATCCACAACGCCAACCCCAGGGAAAAGATAAGCGCTACCACCGACACGATCAGCAACAACGTAATTCCTTTATTCTGAAGCTCAACCGCATTGCTCCCTCCTTCATCCATTAGTTTTTCTTGATAAGTAACAAGCGCTTTCATATTCTTCACGTAAGCCTCTCGCAAGGGCTTCATCTCTACGGAAAAAAACTGCACTGCCTCATCCCAACGGCTATTCCGAGCCATTTCAAGGAACCGGTCCTGCATACTAATGTAGACCTTACGACTGTCACGGACATTACTTAGCAGATCCTTCCCCTTTTCTGAAGTAATCTCATGTTCCAGAATATCTATTTTTTCGCTAATATGCTTACGTGCCTCCGCAATTATTTCTAAATCTGGCTTGGATTTCTCTGAATCTCTCAGGATAAGAACATTTCTGGCAGAAGAGGTGGTTTCCTCAATAAATGCAATGATATCATTGGCGAGAACCACCTTCGGATACTGCTGTTTGATAACAAGTTCGAGCGCATCATTCGCTTTGTTAAAACCATTAACCGCGATGCCTGCCACCCAGACCAACATCAGCAGTACCAGGCCAAAGCCCCCCCACAGCCGTACACCTATTTTCATTCGTTGAATCATGGGACACCTTCTAGTAGCTATTTAGGATAGTTTGCTTTCTGATACACCGCATAATTTGGTGCTCTCCTTATTGTTTTATCGCCGCTACGGAAACTTCATCAAGGGTAAGAACACGATCCATATCCAAAAGGATCACAAACTTGTCATTGATCTTACCCATACCCCGCATAAAATCGGTACGGAGGTTGGCACCGAATTCCGGTGCGGGACGAATGTCAGCATCCGCAATCTCTATCACTTCGCTGACCGCATCCACTATGATACCTATCCGATTGGTGTGATCACCCACAACGATATCGATAATTACAATACATGTATGTTTAGTGGTTTTCTGCGCGGTACGACCAAAGCGTATCGCCAAATCAAACACCGGAACCACTACTCCACGCAGATTGATCACTCCACGTATAAAGGGAGGCACCATCGGCACCAAAGTGATATTCCCGTAACCAATGATCTCCTTGATCATCAGAATACCAATACCAAACATCTCTGCACCTAGAAGAAAGGTCAGGTATTGTCTCTGTTCTGTAGTACCAGTGGTAATAGCCTTTGTTGGTAACATCTCGCGAGACGAGGCAGTCATAATGTTCTCCTGAAGGCGAACAAGACGTCATTGCGTCAATGGGTCATAGTCATCATGAACTATACGATAACGTCAAGATAATCACTGCGCTATGGCTAGGGCTTTGCCAAGTGGGGCATGTTGGAGATTACGCTTACCCCCCTGGCTGGTGATCAGGCGTACCAAACCGGGTACGTCAAGAATTAAGGCAACCTGGCCACTGCCCAAGATAGTGAAACCGCTGATTCCTTGGAGACCATTGAATACCTCACCGAGAGGGCGAATGACCGTCTGGAATTCACCGCGCAGGGTGTCTACTACCATACCCGCTTGACGTCCCGCATAGCGGACCACCACAACATTCTTACGTTGGATGGGTTGGATCAGGAAATCCAATTCTTCGTCTAATTGCGATAGACCGTTGGTTTTCGATGCGGAAGATTCACTAGTTCCCTCACGACCACACTGAACGGGTAGTTCATCATCTTCATCGTTCACCACTATTGTAGGATCGGGAATATCAAAAAACTGTTTCAAACGGATAAAGGGAAGAACCTCACCACGGAGATTGAGAATATCGCGTCCCTGGGCGGCGATATCCGCCTCGGGGAGTTCCATGCACTCGACGACCATATCCAGCGGAATGACAAAGGACGAGGCGCCTACCTCTACTAAAAATCCGTCGATGATGGCCAGTGTCAACGGCAGACGGATGCGTACGACGGTGCCTTCGCCCAAAACGCTGTCGAGATCTACCTGGCCACGGAGTGCCGTGACATTCCTTCGCACCACGTCCATGCCCACCCCCCTCCCGGAAAGATTGTTCACCACTGCGGCGGTACTAAATCCGGGCTCGAAGATAAGGTCATAAATTTCGCGATCGGAAAGCGATTGCTCGGGTTTGATGAGCCCCCGTTCTATTGCCTTGGCAAGAATCGCCTTCTTATCAAGGCCTCCGCCGTCATCAGAGACCTCGATGACGATATTTCCTGAATCGTGATACGCATTGAGGCCGACGGTACCATGGGCTGGTTTTCCGCGAGCAAGACGAATGTTAGCTGGTTCGATCCCGTGGTCCATGGAGTTGCGCACTAAATGAGTCAGCGGATCGCCGATCTTTTCCACCACAGTTTTGTCTAATTCCGTATCAGCCCCGCAAATTTCCAAATGAATGTCTTTCTTTAATTCCTTGGAAACATCGTGGACTATACGTTGGAATTTTGTAAAGGTAGCACCAATCTGAACCATGCGTAGGCTCAGTGCGGAATCGCGGATCTCTTCCACCAACCGCGCCATGATGGAAGCGGCTTCGAGCAGTTCTTGAGCGCCGCTATGTTGGGCGGCAAGGGTGATTCCAGCGCCGGCAATTATCAATTCACCAATGAGATTGATATGTTGGTCAAGTTTTTTGGCATCGACCCGAATGAGTCCACTCTCATTGACTTTATGTTCCTTAATTTGTTTTTGTTTATCCAGAGCGGCTTCTACTACCGCAGGGCGTACCACATTTTGGGCCACCAGGATCTCACCAATGACGGGAGACGATTTTCCGTCGCCCTGGAAGTTGGTTTGGGCCTTCAGTGCATCGGTCAATTCAGCTTGGGTCAAGGTACCACAACGAACTAAGAGTTCACCCAGGCGAAATTCTTCTTCCGGTAAATCTCGAATCAGGTCAAGGTATTCTGATACCTTGCTGTGGGGCGGTAGGATACGAATGCGAGCGTCATCACGAACGAATTCGAAAACTTGTTCAATAGTTTTTTTATCAGTCGTGCTCTGAAAACCGATCTCAAAACCGAGATAATAAGCCTCGGGGTCAAACTCCGAGAGGGGTGGTACGGCCTCGGTAAGAGTGAGAATGTGGGTAATTGTCCCAAAGGTTTTCAGGTAATGGATGAAGTTCAGGGGGTCCATACCATTCTTGAGGACACCTTGATTAAAACGCAGGGAAAGGTGCCAGTGATCGGTCAAGGCATTGCCAGTCGTAGTATTTTCCCTTTCCAGTGCAGCGACCTGCTCGACCGGGATACCTAGGGAATTTTGTTTTCCCACCACGGAAGCACTTTTCCCCTTTGCCGGTGCGATCGGGAGCGGCGAGGACGGTGGGGCTATGTAGGCAATGAGTTTTTTGACCAGCACATCTCCAGCCGCGTGGAGTTCGGTTGAGGGGGTACTGTTTTCGGCAACATGGTCGATTAGTTGCCCAATGTGATCGCGAACCTGTAGCATCAATGCGACGAGGTCGGGCGTCATCCGTAGTTTCCCGCTACGCACGTGGTCAAGTGCGCTTTCCGCTATATGGGTAAAGCCCACTACATGCTCAAGGCCAAATAACCCTGCCGAACCTTTGATAGTGTGGGCGGCACGGAAGATGGCATTGATGGTGTCGGCGTCATCGGGCATTTGCTCGATAAGCAATAGAGCCGACTCCATTTGCTCTAGCAATTCGCGACTCTCGACCAGAAAGGTATGCAAAGCTTCTTTTAATATGTTGTCTAGGTTCATGTCGACATTTTCTTCTGGATGACTACCGGGTCGCCGAAGAAGCTGACCAGATCGCAAAGATCGAGGACATTGAGTACCGTTGGACTGTGACCGACGAAGCGTAGGGAAAGGTCGCGGGCGTCGGCCATGCGTTTGGCGGCCAACATCAGCTGCAATCCGGCACTATCGATCTCGCTGACGCCGGAGAGGTCAACTTCCAAACAGGATCCGTCGGTCAGAGAGGTTAGCAACTGTGTCGCAAGCTTCTGAGCAGTAAAAATGGTCATTTCTCCGTTGACCGCGATTTTGGTACACTCAATGGCGTTGGGGGATCCCCGTCGGTTACGCTCTTCTTCAATCATGATGATGACTCCTACGTTGGCTTACCGTAATATCAGCGGTTTGAATTCTCGTCCATCACCACTAAAGAAGCGAGAAAATCCTTCATAATACTCTAAACGTAATACCTGAATAGCCACGATTGCCCCTTCGAGCACCAAGATGAAAAGATTACCGAGCACGACAGTAATCCAGTGACCGGTTGTTCCCATCATCTCCGCAACCGTAAAGATGGCGATAGACAATGCTACGTGATTAAGGCTGAAGGCCGCCACACGTAAGAAGGAAAGGGTATTGGAGAGGTAGTTCACCATACTATCGAATCCCTCGATAAATACCACTAGGATCTTTTCCTGGATGGGGAAATCGGCCTCATGCCATTGGTAACCAATCACGAACAATAACGGAACGAAGATCCCGAGCCCTTCTCTGCCACCGAACTGGTCATAAACCATCCACGAATAACCGCCCCACAGTAGACCCAGGTAGGCTCCGATTCCCGCCAATCCTTTACCAGCTAATAGCGCTTCAAGTATATGACCCTCGGCAAGACGATTACGAATGGTAAACAGCGTTACTAACACAATAAACCCAACCGCCCAATACAGGGCAAGTGTCAACATACGGATCGGGTCACTCAACGGTGGCATCCATAGAGCAGGCAGGAGATCCTCATAACCAAATACCGATCCGTAGAGTATGCCAAAAATCATGGAAGACACTCCGATTGCCATGAGAAAGGGGGCCGTGCTGCCTAAACGACGGCGCAGAAATCCTCCCGCGATGGCAATTATCGCTCCTTGCCCGAGGTCCCCAAACATCGCGCCGAACATCAAAATATAGGTAACGGCAAATAACCAGGTCGGGTCGAATTCACCATAGCGTGGAATACCATAATTCTTGACCAGAGCCATAAAGGAGCCCAGCCAGGCTGGGTGTTTCATAACGCTGGGGACATGCGAACGCTCCGCAGCGGTCGGGTCGCGTACCTCGAATACGAAGGGACGTAGGATCCTCGTCTCTAAAATAGTTTGTACCTTTTGGATCTGGTCGTGTGGGACCCATCCCTGGATCATGGTCAGTCCGCCGCGTCCGCGTAATATCTCCGCGACTTCTGCGTAGGGGGCCGCCAAACGCAGGACTTGGATCGCATTAATTAGTTTGGCGCTGCATTCAACGTAGCGGATGTCCATTTCTTCACGCAACGCCAGGCGTCCTTTGTCTATCACCAACCGACGGTTGGCAAGTCCCTCCTTAAGTTTTTCTGGGTGATCTTTGAACTCGGTGGGCATCGGTACTGTGCGCCAGCCAGCAGCTTCCAATAAAGTAGTGATCTCCTTATCGGTACGGGTGCCGCGCAGACCAGTTACTACAATGTGGGCATTTTCTCCTACCTCTCGAAACACCGTTAGGAAGTGCCCGATCAGTCCTAATGCCTCACGTAGACGCCCTAGGTTGGTCCAGGGAATTATTCCTACGCGGACATCCAAAAACCGAGTATTCCCCTGAAGCAGACCCAAATCGATATCGAGGGCGGCGAAATTCTCTAGGGTTTGGGAAAGACTCCCGACAAGTTTATTTTCTTCGTCCAGACGCCGTTCCTGCTCCTCAATATGCGAACACTGGCGCCATAATTCTCCCAGATCATCATTGATTTCCGTCAATTCGGTCTGGTTCACAACCCGTAATGGGAGTGAAGGAAAATTTACAGGATCTAATTTTAGGTGATTCAGGATCTTCTCTAAGCGTGAATCGGCAGTACGATAAAGTCGTTGGTAGTCGTGTCCTGGCAATTCGGGCAGATCTTTTTCGTGTCCCGACGCCTCCTCGGGATGCATAACTCCGGCCGAGGCCAGGGCCAGAATGGCAATCGGGGCATCGTCCTTGAGGCAGTGCAGGGTAACACGCTGCATGGGTAGGCACTTGAACATGAGCAATCGTCCTCGGATAAATAAAAACTATAGAAAATACGTTGCTGGCTTGTGTCGGTGACTCTTTACCATGATCATTATTTCGTTAGCCTGCATAGGATGTGGTGAGGAACGAACTACATCATGATTGTCGGAATGATGAATAGATAGCTGCTTGGATTAGATGACAAAACAGCTACATTGATTTTCTCCCGTTAGAAATAGGCGAACGGTCGTCTTATCTCTGAGCCACAGTGCTGGCAATACTCAATTGTGCAGCAGCCCGGATTAGCTCTTCACTTAGTCTAAGTTGTTTTCCTTTAAGGATGACATGTATTTGATGAAGCTGATGCTCACGCAATACAAGATAGGCAAAGGCGCGGGCGACGCTGAATAGAGTATTCCTCAAAACGAATTGGGCTTGCCGGTTGATTTCATGTATCAAATGGTCTTCTACTGCGCTTGGGGTGGTCGCTTTATCGATCACTTCGGCTAAGGCCGGGGAAAGATTACGGATCACCTCTTCGGGGGTGTCGAGTTGTACCAAAGACAAAAGTTGACTACTTGGCAGTTGCGTCAGTTGCGTTGCGTTGGGGACGAGGAGGTAATAGGTATGGGCGGGGGCTAGGTCGTAGACAAAGCGATAACGCAACAGCCACATTAGATTGATCCGGTCGATCAATATTCCGATCAGAGGGCGTAGATGACGTTGTTCGACAGTGGGCAGGGCTTGGACACGTTGGATCAGACCTGTGTAGTAGTGTTTATCTACCACTGCGTCGAGGACGAACAGATCGTGACGTTCCTCGAAGACGGTCCGAGCCTGGCGTGCGATGTCTCCATAGGGGGTGGCCTCCAGGCGACGCAGCATCTCGGTGGTATCCTCGGTTTCGAGCAGGTCCTCGATCGGGAGAATGGCAAAGGGGGCGACGTTGATTAGCTCGCTCCGGATCCAGGCCGAGGTTTGCCCAGCCATTCGGCTGCGAATGATCGCCTTGAGGTTACCCAGCTCATAACGTCGCACCCAATAAACCAACAAATTACGTGGTTCGCCACTGAGGGGGCGTACCAAGGTTTCTACATCCGCAAGAAAGAGGTTGACGAGGCGTTGTTCCAGATCTGTTGTATCTTTTCCTGGTGGGGAAATATCGGAGGAAGGGGACCCCCTATCCACTAGGAGATGGCGGTCCAGCCCTATGCGTTGAAGGAGGGCATCACCGCTAGCATCACCTTCGATCAGGGCGCGTAGCCCCTCTTCTTGGAATAGACGTTGGGTGAGCACCGATACGCGGGCGTGCAGATAGGCGTATCTTGATACGGCCGACATGGCATCACACCTGTTTAGGATCCAGGATTACCGCTATTGCGGCGGCGATGGCCTGCTCCCGATGCTCCTCTGCCAACTGTTTGAGCATCGCTAGGCGCTCTTCATAGCGGCGTTGTATTTCACCCACGGCCTGAGTGGCGCGCTCCTGGGCCTTATCGACGAAGGAAGATTGAAGTTCGGGGATACGGGCCGTAAAGCGCTCATTTGCAGCCTGGGCATCGGCTAATGCCTCACGGATGATATGTTCATGCTCTCCATCGGCTTGGTTGACCAGGTGCTGGGCCTTGATTTCCGCATCCAGCAGGCGTTTTAGGATAGCTTCCACGTATAACCCCCTTATGATGCCGAATAATTTCTGGTTTCAGCAATAAACAACTTTCAGATGTTCGATTCATTCGTCGTTAATAAATTCATTTTATTTAGCTGGACCTTGCATGACTCCAGAACGGAGACTAAGGCATTAAACAAAAGCTCCAGGTCTTCAATCACAAAACGCTTGTTATGGAAAGTAAATAATTTGTTTTTCAGTTTTGCGATCTCCCAGATCTCACCATTCGATACTAATCCGTAGATCGTAACAGACTCATTATTATTAATTTGCTGAATAGCGATCATTTCCAATCCGCATTGCGCCCAACCCCCGGAGAAATTATCTTTCTTGGCCTCAACAACCGCCAGTACCGGGAAATCGAAAATGATCTTTCCGAGTGCAGAACGTTTAGAAATTAGGTAGTCAGGGATTCCGGTCAAGTCATCGTCATATTCTAGGGATTGATGGCTCCAGATCGAAAAGATATCAGAATAAAGTTTCCAAGCATCTTTCAATACCGGATAGATTAGGTTTTCACAAATGGCGGCCTCAGACACATCGTAGGCTACTTCTTTTAATGTGAAAGAAATATCCTGGCGAACTGCCTGACTCATTTCTGCTGTTTTTATTATTTTAAAATCCGTTTCGGTGTAATTGATTTTATAGTGTTTTAATACGGTAGCGAGGGATTTAAATTGATCGTTAAACGCCATGCGCTACTCCTCACGTAGGAAATTCAATAGGAGAAGGGGAGTGGGCAGGTGATCGTCTCAAGTGGATCATTTCCAAGAAATTCACAACCGACGCTCGCCATCGGGTGGCGGATGATGTACGGATGGATGATGCTCATCGTGGTAGCGCCACGAGAAATACCGGTTATTTAACAGCATATATCGAGTGACAGACGCGCAGTGCCTCAATGGTTGGCCCCACGTCGTGGACTCGGAGAATGGCCGCGCCTTGCCAGGCAGCGATGACCGCAAGTGCCAGACTACCATGCAGACGGTGCTCTACGGGTACGTCCAGTACTGCGCCAATCATAGATTTACGCGACAAGCCTACCAAGATTGGTAGACCGAGATCCGCTAGGGTATCCAAGTGGCGTAAAAGGCGTTGGTTGTGGATGAGGAGTTTGCCGAAACCGAAGCCAGGATCGATCACCAGCCGTTCACGGGAGATCCCCGCAGCTTCGCAGATACGCACCCGATCCGCCAAAAAATCTTTCACCTCAGCCACGACATCGTCATAGTGGGGGTGGGCCTGCATAGTGGAGGGTTCGCCCTGAAGATGCATCAGGCAGATACGGGCTGAACTGGCGGCTGCTATTTCCAACGCACCGGGGATGCGCAGAGCGCGCACATCGTTGAGAAAGGTGGCTCCTACAGCGATGGCTGCAACCATCACCTTGGGCTTACTGGTATCTACGGAGAGAGTAACCGAAAAGCGGCTACGCAGGGCCTCGAGCACCGGTACGACGCGCTCGATCTCCTGATCGGCGGAGATTGGTTGCGCCCCAGGGCGCGTCGATTCACCGCCCACATCAAGGATCGCTGCCCCTTCTTCCACCATTCGTGCCGCTTGGTCTACCGCCGCCGATATTTCGAGATAACGACCCCCGTCAGAAAAAGAGTCGGGGGTAACGTTAAGGATGCCCATTACCTGGACCATGGGACGAGCGGAGGCATGGGACATAGCTCAACTCAAGAGGCAGAAAACTAATAAATTCCGTTACTCACCACCAAAAACGTTTTCTTGGTCCCTGGTTCGTCACGACTTTGGCCATATACAAAAAATTTCCTGGCCAAAGTCGCGCGATTAGTAATAGTCATCTCAATGCAAGCGGGCCGGACCGCCAATTCGTCCACCGCCAGGGAGATCACCCTTACCGGATTCACGGGCCGGAGGAGTCGCCTCCACAGGACGGCCTCGCGGGGTATCCTCCCAATCCTCAGGGGGTTGAGGCGGCTTGCCAGCCATAATATCGTCGATCTGGCTGGCATCAATCGTCTCGTATTTGATCAACGCATCGGCCATCAGATGGAGTTTATCCAGATTGTCCATCAGCAATTGTTCGGCGCGGCAGAAGTTGTGATCAATGATGGACCGGATCTCTTCGTCGATGATGTGGGCGGTCTCATCGGAGATCATTTTGTGCTGGGTCACGGAGTGCCCAAGGAATACCTCACCCTCGTCCTCCATGTAGGTAAGTGGCCCAAGTTTCTCGGAGAGCCCCCAACGGGTAACCATATTACGTGCAATATCGGTGGCGCGTTGGATGTCATTGCTTGCCCCGGTGGTGACGCACTCGGAGCCGAAGATAATCTTCTCCGCGAGTCGACCACCAAACAAACTCGCGATCTGACTCTCCAGTCGTTGTTTGCTAAAGCTGTAGCGATCCTCTTCCGGGAGAAACATGGTGACACCCAGGGCTCGTCCGCGAGGAATAATACTCACCTTGTAGACCGGGTCGTGGACTGGTACCAAACGTCCGATGATGGCATGTCCCGATTCATGATACGCGGTGAGTTTCTTCTCTTCCTCGCTCATGACCATGGAGCGACGTTCGGCGCCCATCATGATCTTATCTTTGGCCTTCTCGAAGTCTTCCATCTCCACGAGGCGCTTGTTGGCCCGGGCGGCAAACAAGGCCGCCTCGTTGACTAGGTTCGCCAGATCGGCCCCGGAGAAACCAGGGCTACCACGTGCGATGATGCTGGGCTGAACATCATCGGCGAGTGGGACGCGGCGCATATGGACACGAATGATCTGTTCACGGCCACGCACGTCAGGCAATGGCACCACCACTTGGCGGTCAAAACGGCCCGGACGCAACAGGGCCGGATCAAGCACATCGGGGCGGTTGGTGGCGGCAATGACGATGACGCCCTCGTTGCCCTCGAAGCCATCCATCTCGACCAAGAGTTGATTTAGGGTTTGTTCACGCTCGTCGTGGCCACCGCCCAAACCTGCACCACGATGACGACCCACTGCATCAATCTCGTCGATAAAGATGATGCACGGGGCGTGCTTTTTGGCCTGCTCGAACATGTCGCGCACGCGCGAGGCGCCCACGCCCACGAACATCTCCACGAAGTCTGAACCAGAGATGGTAAAAAATGGGACCTTTGCCTCTCCCGCGATGGCCTTCGCAAGGAGGGTCTTACCGGTACCCGGTGGACCAACCATCAGTACGCCGCGCGGAATCTTGCCACCGAGCTTCTGAAACTTACCGGGGTCGCGCAGGAATTCCACTAACTCCCCAACCTCTTCCTTAGCCTCTTCAACCCCTGCTACGTCGGCAAAAGTAACCTTGACCTGGTCTTCGTTGAGCATCCGCGCTCGACTCTTGCCGAAGGACAGCGCCCCTCGTCCACCAGTTCCGCCCTGCATCTGACGCATGAAGAAGATCCAGACCCCGATCAGCAACAACATCGGGAACCAGGAGATAAACATCTGCATCAGGATGCCTTGCTGCTCCGGGGGGCGGGCGTCAATGGCCACGCTGTTGGAGATCAGGTCCCCGAGAAGTCCCGGATCACCTGGGTTGTAGGTAGTAAAACGTTCACCGTTCTGGAGAATGCCGCGAATGGAACGGTCTTCGATGATCACCCGTTGTACCCGCCCCTGCTTCACATCGATAATAAACTGTGAATATTCAAGGCGTTGCGAAGGGGTCTGACGAGGTCCAAAGTTGTTGAACACCGACATCAGGACGACGGCGATGACCACCCAGAGAATCAGATTTTTGGCCATGTCGTTCAAGAGATTATTCCTTAGACGTTAGTTGAGCAGGGGGCATCAGAACAGAGGCGAAGAAAAAGCTGCCTGGATTTTTCTCCGTAGGTTTAAAAAGTGATTGACAAATCCTGTCCACCTCGGCGCAATACTATAGCGCAATGCTACACTATAAAACCCTTGGCCAATACATAGACTTCTCGACTTTCCGGGCGAGAGGCTGGAGGTTTACGCAACGCCACCGTTTTGAATCGGCTACGCAACTGTTTGATAAAAGCATCACAGCCCTCGCCTTGAAACACCTTCATCAGCAGAGACCCGTCGCGGTCGAGCACACGCTGTGCGAATTCATCCGCCAATTCCGCAAGATATAGGGTTCGTGGCTGGTCTACGGTAGGAATTCCACTCAAATTCGGCGCCATATCAGAGAGGACCAAGCCCACCCGCCGTTCTCCCAGGGTCGTTAGAAGTCGCTCGCAGATCGATGACTCTCGAAAGTCACCTTGGATGAATTCTACTCCCGCAGTGGCCTCCATCGGCAGGAGGTCCAAGGCAACTACTCGTCCCTTCGGTCCCACGAGGGTTGCCGCTACCCGTGACCACCCTCCAGGCGCCGCTCCCAGATCTACGACCGTCATTCCTGGTCGCAGCAGCCGATCGCGTTGTTGGATCTCCTCTAACTTGAAGGCAGCCCGCGACGGTAGCCCCCGAGCTTGGGCCTGACGGACGTAGGGATCGGAAAAGTGGCGATCCAACCAACGGGCACTGCTTTTGGTGCGGGACACAGGTAAACACAGGTAGGACAATGGGGGAAGTACTCCGGATCGCCGTGCAACATACCGTATGCGGTCTTGGTAGGGAAGATCGAAAAGCCTAAACGCAGAACAAACTGATGATATGAACCACGCCAACCTCACCGCAACCATCATCCAGACCAGACCGTTCTTTCCCGACTATCCCGCAGTACAATCTTCCTAACATAGGGTGGGTTAGAGCAAGGTTGACTGTGATGGATCCAGTGTTCCAAGCGTTATGATAAAGTCCCAGCGGGCTTCCTGTGGATATCTATCCCTATGCCAATCAAATTCCCCTATTACTCATCCGCCTTACGGGTTCTGTCGCTGGTTATGCTGCTGACGGGGCCGGTGGTGGCCCGTGCCGCCACTGACGCAGACAGCTATCGATGGGAGGGTTGGAATTTCCTCGCAGACCTCCCCTCTGAACCGGTTCGCTCGGGCAGTGAGGTCAACTATCCCCCATTTTCAAACGTAACTCCCGACGATCACGCCAGTGGCTTTTCAGTGGAGTTGTTGCGTGCGGTCCTTGCGGTCATGGGGCGAGAGGTCCGGTTCGAGATTGGTGCTCGGTCCGTCCTCGAACAAGAGCTGATTGAGCACCGTCTCCAGGTGCTTCCCATTGCAGCGCGCACTGTCGAACGTGAAACCCTTTTTGACTTTAGTGTCCCGTATCTGAAAATGCCAGGCACCATTGTGGTACGAAAAGGTGATAACCGCATCCGGGAGACCACCGACCTTAGGGATAAGAAGATTCTGGTTATGGAAGGTGACATCGCAGAAAGCTACGTGTTAAACCACCAACTCACGGATTCTGTAATTACCGCAAAGAATTTTGTCGATGCCCTAAAACAACTGGACAGTGGGGTCGGCGATGCTGTAGTGATGCAGAAACTAGTGGCGCAGAGACTCATTGATGTTTTATCCCTCAACCTTACAACGGTTGGCCAGCCTCTCGCCAATTATCAAGAACTGTGCTTCGCTGTGCGTAATGGCGATAAGAAACTATTAGCGATGCTGAACGAAGGTCTGGCTTCGACCATCGCCGATGGCACCTTCGAGCACCTTCGGCAAAAATGGCTAATACCGCTACCGGAATATTACTACCCCTCGCAGTTTTTGCGGATCATCACAATACTGTGCATGGCGCTGTTTCTCGCGTGGGGACTTCGATGGAGCTGGCATGGTTCACTGCGCAAAGCGGTCAAGACGCGAACTGTGGAATTGTCGGAATCCAACCGCCAACTCACGCAAGATATTATTGAACGTCGTCTAGCGGAAGAGGGCCTACGTCGCTATGCCGCAGAGATGGCCGACCTCTACGACCACGCCCCCGTTGGTTACCACTCCCTGGACGCCGAAGGCGTCTTCGTTCGTATCAATGACACCGAGTTGGCCTGGCTTGGTTACACCCGAGAAGAACTCCTCTGGCGCAAACGCTTTCAGGACCTGTTGAGCCCAGAGAGTGTGATGGCCTTCCAGCGTAGTTTCCCGATTTTTAAGGAGTATGGTTGGGTAAAAGACCTAGAATTTGACATGGTACGCAAGGACGGTAGCCTTCTCCCGGTCCTGCTCAGTACCATTGTTGTGCGAGGAGATACCGGCGGCTATCTAATGGATCGTTCCACGGTCTACGATATCACCGAGCGTCGACGGGCAGAGATTGCCCTGCGTCAGCGCGAGACCGAATTGCGGGAGGCGCAACGACTGGCTCAAGTAGGGAGTTGGGAGTGGACCCCCCAGACCGATGCTCTCCACTGGTCTGACGAGCGTTATCGTATTGCTGGCATCGACCCGACTCTGCCACCACCTACTTACCAAAACCTGTCCCAATTCTATACCCCCGCCAGCCTCGCCCGGCTAACGCCGATGATGCAACAGACGCTCCGGACCGGGGATCCCTACGAAGACGAGCTGGAAACCATTCACCCCGATGGCTCCACGGGTTGGGTCAATATCCGTGGTGAGGTGCGACGCGATTCGCAAGGAACGGTTATAGGGCTGCGTGGTACGGTCCAGGACATCACCGAGCGTAAACGGGTCGAAAACGAGTTGCTACGCCATCGCGAACACCTTGAGCTATTGGTTGCGGAACGCACCGCAGAATTGCGAGAGAGTGAGCTGCGTTATCGCACCGTGGCCGATTTCACCGCCGACTGGGAGACCTGGCGCGGCGAGGATGGTCAATACCGCTACGTTTCCCCGGCTAGCGAGAATATTACTGGCTATCCTGCATCCGCTTTCTTGAATGACGCGGACCTTATGGAGCGCATTATCTATCCCGATGATCGGGAGCGCGTCGTTGCCCACCTCCACAATCAAGCCGACCACCAAACCCCGACGACCATGGAATTCCGCATCATCCGGGCGGATGGTCAGGTGGCGTGGATTGAACATATCTGTCGACCGATCTATGACGACGCCAACCGCTACGCCGGTAGCCGGGCTAGTAACCGCGATATCACCGAGCGTAAGCGCGCCGAAGAGGCATTACGCGAGGCGGATCAGCGTAAGGATCAATTCTTGGCCATCCTCGGCCACGAATTGCGCAATCCGTTGGCCCCCATTCGTAACGCTGCCGAGCTATTGCACCAAGGGACCTCACTCACCTCGGACCAAGTACGCTGGGCAGCAGACCTACTCGGTCGTCAGGTCTCCCACATTACCCGTCTGGTAGATGACCTACTCGATGTCTCACGGATTACCCGCGGCAAGGTTCAACTCCAGCGAATACCCGTAGACCTCACGGAGATTGCCTCGCGTGCCCTGGAGCAGACTCGCCCTCTCCTGGAAGAGGCTCACCATCGCCTCCAAACCAGTTTCCCGGCTCAACCGCTAACCGTAGAGGCGGATCCGGTACGGCTCGCCCAGGTCATTGGCAACCTCCTTACCAACACCGCAAAATACACCGACCCAGGTGGTACGGTGTGGCTCACCGTGGCCGAGGAAGCAGGGCAGGCGGTAGTGCAAGTACGCGATAACGGGATCGGCATCCCACCCGATCTGCTGCCTCGAGTCTTCGATATGTTCATTCAGGCCGAACAAGGGCTCGATCGAGCGCGCGGAGGACTGGGGCTGGGGCTGACCTTGGCGCGGAGTCTTGTGGAAATGCACGGCGGACACATCGAGGCACAGAGTTCGGGGCGGGGACAGGGTAGTACCTTCACCGTTCGTCTGCCATTGTGGCGGGTATCGACCTCCCCTCCAGCCTTGACCCAATCCACCTCCACCCCCTCGTCCACCCGCACGATCCTGGTCGTAGACGACAATCCGGATGTGGCAGAGTCCTTCGCTCTGTTGCTAGAAATTTGGGGGCACCATGTCCACGTTGTCTACAACGGCGAGGCCGCAATTGCGACGTGTAGCCAATTGCGCCCGGAAATTGTCTTTCTGGATATAGGCCTACCCGGAATTGATGGCTATGAGACCGCGCGTCGCTTGCGTCAAACAGAGGCTGGTCGTGCCGTTTATCTAGTTGCCGTCACCGGTTATGGCCAAGAAGAGGATGTGGCTCAGGCCACTGCGGCAGGCTTTGATGCCCATCTGCTCAAGCCAGTAGTACCAGAGGCCCTAGAAGCGTGCCTTGCACGATAAATGGTAGAGAAGGAGAGGGTGAAACCTCTCATTTGAGTACTACCTAACCCAAGTTGCTACCTATGCGGTGAGAAACGAAAACGTCCCTCTCCCCCCGGGAGTGTATAGACCGTGTTGGCAGAAAAATACATCCAACAAACCGTCTTGAGTGGTGGGACGCAGGGCGACCGAATGGCCATGGAAAGCCTTACCCACCCTCCACTCCCGTCCTAGGTAGCTTAGCTCCCCCTGTCCTTGGACCTTGCGCACGATGTCATCGGGAGCATATTCAATCGGTGGCAAATCCTCTAGAAACGGTTTTGTGCTGGGTCGATACCTGCTGGAGGGAGGGCGCAACGCTAGGGATTCATGAGGGCGTTCCAGGTTATAGAGGTCGCGCCAGGCATCAAAGCATTTTTGCGCCTCGATTTGGTCGGAAAACGTGATATGGGCCAAAAGTTCGGCTTTGAGGGTACGGTGAAAGCGTTCGTCCTTCCCCTGGGTTTGCGGATGGTAAGGGCGGCTGTGGCTGACCCGGATACCCAGCCGCATTAACCAAACTGTTAGGGGTGTATAAGGGGAACCCAACGTATCTCCCCACGGCGAACCGTTGTCCATTGTCATCCGCCAAGGTAGGCCATGACAGCGAAAGGTTTCCGTTAGGGCCTGTTGAACAGTGGCGGTCTGTTCATTGAGGCAGGCGCGTAAGCAGACGGCATAGCGTGAATGGTCGTCCAGCACCGTTAGCGGGTGGCAACGCCCTTCACGCATCGCCACATGGCCCTTGAAATCCATTTGCCACAGATCATTGGGGGCAGGGTGCTCGAATCGGCACCAGGGCGCGTGTTTGGCACTTTCCTCAGGATTCAACGAAACGATTCAATAACTTGTATCCAGTTTTCGGACTGATACCAAACTGGCGGCACAAGGCACGGATATTTGCACCTTCCTGGCGGGCCAGATGCACAAACTCTTTTCGGGACGACATGAGTGACACCTCTTTCCAAGGCATGAACGCTCTCCAGTGGGATGGACTTTCATGCAGTTTGAAGTGTTACCCATGTCCCCGAACACCCGTTACCTATGTCCCCGGTCTATACAATCCCGGAGGGAGAGTGGAGAAAAGCGCGCTAGGTAGCAACTTGGGTTACTAACAAATTATTTGTTTATTAAATGTGGAGATATAAGACAATGCTATTCCGAGGTCAACTCATTGCAGAGACGCCGATCTATCGCGGGAATGCGCGTAAATCCCTGTTTACTCGAGATGGTGACGGTACCCAACGGTTGGTCTCACTCGCGGGAGAAATTTCCGGGACTGCCCAATCGTTGATGGACGCATTCATTGGCCAATCACGTGACGGAAAGAATACCGGTCTACTGAATCGACTGTGGCTGCGCTTGTATGGCACCCCGATGCCTGCCCAATTGATTGCTAATGTTAACTGCGAATTGCAGAAGGCCTGTTATCCACGCGATCACTTCTTCGATCTCCGCATGGGTATTAAGCTGGATGAAGACCGCTGGACTGCGGAGGCAAACGCCAACTACAAAATGGAAACGGTGTTTCGCAATGCGATTTTCGATTTCACCCTCGCCGCCAATGATGCGGCATTGCGCGATGGTGAAAATGCATCACGCCTCCATTACATGCTCCAGGAGTTAATTGCAGGACGTTTCTGGTTTGGAATGGGAAAAAGTACCGGTCTCGGACGGGTACGACTCGAATTAGAGAGCCCCTTACCCGCACCTGTAACCCAACCCGTACTACAGTCGCACATTAATCACCTGCGTATGAAATTGACCTTCAATGCGCAGAATCCCGTGTTGGTTGGTTGGAATTGGGGGAAAATCGATCCCACCGTACCCGCCTTTTCCGCAGTAGAGGGACGGCTGTTGCTGTCTTCTCTACGCGAGATTCCCGAGGTCATTCGCGAGCGTCTTACCATGGTTATGGGGGGACCGATCCTCAACCCCGACGATTGGAAACATAAACTGGCCGACTATCTGCCGCGCCTCAGCGCCGTTTGGTTACAAGGGCGTTCCAGTGGTGATGCCGAAGTCTGGCTGTTAAACAGTACCGCACTCGCCAAGTTGGGAAAAGGAAAATTCCCGGTATCCAAAAAGATCCTCGATAGCCTTCAGCCGTTATGCTCCCAATCCTTTCCTAGCCAGGCAACAGCCGAGGCCGCCATTAAGGGGGTGTTAGGTGACAAGTCCAATATGTTCAAGCGTATCCTCGAAGCAATGGAGCGCCGTCGCCAAACCGTGGTTCAATTTAACCATGAAGATTGGCTAACGCTTGCCGCTGCCCTTGGATTGGACCCCGCCTTGGAAACGCAACTCGCCGCCTGTCTGGGCGATGAAGTGGCAACCCTTCGGATATTATCGGAGGCATGTGCCCCCGTGTTGTCCCGGCTTGGCCAACAAATCGACCACCAGATCAATTTGCTGCAAAGCGACCCATGGGTCGATGGTGAACTCTCTAATCGCGAACAACACCTGTTGATCAAGACCATGCTCTTGGATGGCAGGATTAATGAAATACAGTGGAATGACCGCAGCCATCCGCCAGAAGGGGTGAGCGCGAGTGCCTGGCAAACCTTTATCGAGGAGCACAGTCGTGTCCGCTATCAACACATGACCCATACCGGGAATCTACGCAAGAGCATTACCAATGACCGAAACTTTATCGAGTTCATTAAGAGCCATCGCGCCCGTGCCCGACAGGAATTAGGCCAGCCACACCATATCGATTTCCGTTCGGGTGGACACTCTAATCGCAACATCTCTCGCCAATACGGCAAGCCCTATGACAATATCTTCATGCGCTTGCTGACTTGGAAACCCTCAACCCGCGAGCACGGTGCTTGGGAGGTCTATATTTCGGGGGCAACGATTAAGGGAGCATTCCGTAAACGTGCCTCTCAAGTTCTGAAGACCCTGTGGGGCGAATCCCCACGCACGACCCAATTCCTAGAGTACCTCTTTGGGGCACAGGGAAAACGCGGCACCGTATTATTTTCGGATGCGTATCTGGTAGACCCTAAAGATCTTCGGCAGGCGTGGTGTTCTATGGATGGGGTCAAAATGGACCCGCAAACTGGTCGCCCCCAGGAAAAGGCCAAGCAAGATTATTTGTTCGCCTATGGTAAGGATCTAACGTTTCAGTGGCGGATGGATCTGCAAGACATTACCGAACGCGATCTAGAAATCGTCTCGTTCTTAACCCATCTACTGAATGATTTCCAGCACGGTGATATTCCACTAGGCGGAAATAAGAGTAATGGATTCGGTTGGGTTGAGGCCAAGATTGCTGAGATCGAATGGCTGGCCGCAAATCCCGCAGGTGTTAGCGCCAAACTCTTCGGAAATCGTGTACTAACCAAAGAAGGCGTCTGGCATAAATTGCACCTAACGGGTGCCGAGGCCGCCGGCGGTTTGCAGATTGGCGCACCATTAAAGCTACAGGTCTCCACCCAACCGCCACCGCGTAGCAAATCTGGTTTCATTTCGCACCGCTCCTTCGGTGGGTATTCGGGTACCTTGGTCATAGAGGCTGAGCTTATGGCACCGCTCCATATCAAGGAGAGTGGTGAACCCACCGCAACGGTAAGTCTGAATGATGGTCAAGTAAATGGTTGGGATTTCTTCTCGATGGCAACCCCCGAGGCGGCGGCACGTCCCACCGACAAAGCTTATGCACTCCCCAGCCGCAGCATTAAGGGAATGTTGCGCCACGTCTATTCTATTGCCAGTGATTCCTCCCAACTGAGTAGCGACCTCACTCACTTGAATCCCGCAGATCGCCTCTTTGGATGGGTAGGGCTAGGCCCCAACCAATCCATTATGGGGCGGGTATCGTTCAGCTTTGGTCTGTTTGACGCCGCAGCGCAATCCTCTTGGTTTGCGGTTCCTTTTCCGTATACGGGATGGGCCTTCGAAAATGGAAAATGGAACCACAAGGCCGGACGCGCGGTTCCTCGCACCATGGTAGGAGCTAATTGGCGTTTGTTCCAACACACACCACTTGCCCCTACCGTAACTCGGTTGGATACTTTTCAACCGAATACCGCACAGGCCAGCTATTTCCGTGCCCTCCTGCCTGGTAGTAAGGCCCGCTTCACCATTCGTTTCTGGAATCTGGAAGAATTGGAATTCCAGCGACTGATTTGGTCGATCGTCCTCGAACCAGGATTGGCACACAAGATCGGCCACCATCGCCATCTTGGATTCGGCAGCCTGCGGCTACGCATCTTGCCCGAGAGCTTTTTAATTGATTGGGCTAAACGTTATTCCCAGCAGGAATGGCGCATACCAATCCGTGTGGAAGATTGGCGCAAAGGGGCTGTTGTTGCCCATGCCCAGGAATTGAAGAAGGCGTTGCATGTTCAGTCGCTTTGATTGGTTGCGGCGGAGCCGAACAGGGACGGAGTTGTTGGCCACCCTCCAATATATGGCTAGCTATCCCGATATCCCGGAGGGAATCGGGCCGCCTCATTCTGCGCTACATGGACCTTGCCAGCGTTGTTGGATCTATCCACGCGCTGTCAAAGAGGATAGGCAGAGCCGTTATTGTGAGACCTGTGGGATCATCTTAAAAGAGGCGTGGCGATTGCGTGCTATTTCGCGTAATTGCGTCGTGGTGTGGGGCTTTGTCAATCAATTGCCTGATCAGCTACAGATTGGTGGTCGATTCCGTAACAGTACCATCTTCGACCCCTATGTCCACGACGATCAACGCTTTTTGCTCATGCTCTATCAGCGAGAATTGCGCCCCTGGTTGCAAGAGTTAATGATCTACAATGGCACTAATCTCCGAGGTTTTATCCAGATATTACCAACCAGCGGTCTGCGCGAAACGGGCATGGGTGATGTATTGTGTCGAGTAATCCAGAATGAGGCTCAGTTTTCTATGGATTTGCTACGCATCCGCTTCTTTGCCGAGACACAACAGATCTTCGCGCCGAATTTCTATGACCGTAAAGGAGTACTTACCTTCGATGTCACCGAGTTCTTAGGCGCCCTGGAAATGGCAACAGTGTTTCGTTCACTGTTGCGTCCTGATGAGCAAGAACAGGTCTACCAGGTATTGAGGATGAATAACAGCAACGAGGAAAAATTCTACTGGGGACGTTTGCTGAATGGACTTAGCGCGGAAGCCAGAGATATGCTCCAGGCGTGGCGAATGCGGCAGTGGTCGATCGCACAGATCAATCTGCTCTATGACTTGATGCACTATGTTGAATTTCAACCGTCCCGTTAGCTTACTGTGATTTTCTGAAATAATTCTGTCCGATGGGGAGGCGCAAGCGCTTGGCGCCACCCGACGGGTGGAATATCCTCCCGGAAATCGCCTCAATTCGTGAGTGATGCAGTATGTTGGATTTTATTCGCCCCATTACGCTCATTCGCTATCTGATCGTATGGCGCGTTACCAGCCCCGTGGTGCTCATACCCCGCTGCCTCCCAAACGAAATAATGGCCGTGTTGGGAAAGTTGATAGAGGAAAACCTGCCGACCCCCCAGAACCGTGCATGGCGTAAAGCACTAGCCTCTCCGACGATGCGTTGGCCAATTGAAGTGGTTCTATTTACTCCATGCCTTTTGAATAAACGAGCCTATGGTAAAGATGAAATGGTGGTATGGGAACTTAAATTGATTGGTGGGGCTGCCGACCATGGATTATTTCTCGAAGTAATTCTGCCAGCAATGGAAAAGGCAGCGACAACCCGTGAAATTTCTGTGCGGGGTGCGCGTAATCTGTGGGGTCATTTTGATATTCAAGCTGTCTATGCAGCACGTGGTAGGAATTGGGAAGCCTTTGTCGAAGAAGGAAAGTTAAATATGGGCTATCGCGTCACCCCCACCCAGTGGGCCGAGGGACTAGTATTTGATAAAACAATAGCTAACCTATGTTCTCTTACCTGGGTTACACCTTTTGAGTTCCCGGTGGCGGGGCCGGGTGATTCCTCGGCCATGGACGTTGCCCCCACCTTGAGAAATATCTTTGATGCCTTAATGAGGCGCATGACCCTCTTTCTTCCTGGCCGGCCAGATGCCCAACGAGTTACTGATGTATGGGCACAGTTATCTCCTGAAAAATTAGAGAAGATTGAATTGATCCTCCAACAGGAAACAAATCGATCCTTGATTGTGCGAGACAAACTGCAACCACCGCCCAAAGAATGGCCAGGTCAGAAAGTTGGTACGCAGGTATTCCAAAGTATTGATCCTGCACTCTTACCCTATCTCGAGTTGGCCTCGATATTACACGTTGGCGAACATACTCGCCTTGGATGCGGAACTTTTGTGCTGGCGTGAAGAACGTAAACCTCTTTGTCCAGAGACTGGCCCAAGATCCGATGAGACGAATGCCTAGTGGGTCGCCTGTTATGCCCAGAGGAGAACAGCCTTCGCGATAATGTGCTGATTTCTGCGTAACCGCCCATTCTCCTTCCCAGTGGGAGGGGAGGGAGGAAGGCGCTCAAAGAATTGCTGATTCAACTAGCTAGATATTATTGGTTGTATTTTTGATCGTACTCTCCCTGCCCTCTCTCGTTGGTAGGGCGGGAATAATTGCATCTCTGCTGTCGCCCGCCAGTTCGCAGACTTCAAATCATGTTCGGATACCTGATTCCGATTCACAAGATTTGACTGACGATAGGCTCTTCCATGGATACTGCATTTAACCGCGCAGGCGTACCAATGACAACCGTGGATGACGCTAAACGCAAGCTATACGACACAACCTTTCTACTGGGTCGATTTCGGCGTCGAGTTGCTATTCAAACGCTTGCTGGATTATCAGATCCGGTCGCGATGGTGCTGCTCGCTGAGGCGCTGGGAGAAAATCATCCCAACTCGGATGAGATTCAGGAAGTGCTGCAACAGTTATCACTAGAGCAAGATGCCGAGAAGGTGGTCACTCTCTGGGTTATGTGGGGACAGGCGCCACATCCCGCACTCGCCGTAGTACTGGCAAAGTTAGGTTGGCCACCTACTCGTTCGGTAGAAATGAGGATCGCGCGGGATGTACTCGCCGCAGCTACTGCCGGTGTCTCACCGGAGATACTGCGAGCGGTGATCGTTTTGGTTCGTTCGCTACCGGTGGCTGATGAGGCCTTGAATGATGCCATCTACGTGGCATGGATCCACTCTCAGTCTGAGGAGCTGGGGCGAGTCATCACAGAGCAAGGGCGACAGCCTGGCAATCCGGCCTTAGAGGCGCTCCACGCGCTGGTTATGGGGTGCATTGAGCGCTATACCGCCCTGCAGGATGAGGATGGCGAGCTTCTGGTACAGGCCTTCGCCGTAGCACCGCCTCTCTTCCGGGAGCGTATGGCTCGAGCAGTGGCAAGTAGCTCGGATCGACGGATCAAGGATGCCTACCGGTGGGCGTTGTCCGGTGGCGATGTGGATGACACACAGGCTGTTGCCAATCTAAAGCTGGTGGGGGATGAGGATGGATTGTTTGAGCGAACCCGGACCTTGCCCCTGGAGGCGGTGCTGGAACTATGCGAGCACTGGGCCAACAGTCCCAATCGACCATCACGACCCAAGCCACAGGAGGTCGTCAATCGTGCGGTAACTGCGTATCACGCACTGGGGCAACATCCAGGGGGGGCGAGTCCCCGATTGCCCGAGGGTTTGGTGGATATCTTCGATTACTGGCACCGTCAACAGCCCTCCGACGCCGAGTTGTACGCTGACCTCCAGGCCGAGGATCCCTTCCGCAAGGCGCGTGGCCTGTATCTAGGTTATGAACACAAGCTGGTCGAGCATCAACACTTGGTGGTGGCAGCGCACAGCGAACACTGGCCGGAACGTCTTGTCGCGCGGTTGATCGCCCCTGCGATTCTGCAGGAAGCCAAGGAGGATCATGTCCTTTGGGTATCGGTATGCGCGGGTGGCAGCGCACTGCTCCAGACACCCATCGACGGTACACCCGAGGACTATCACCGCTACCAGCGCCTACGCCAAAAGACACGCGGGGCTGCGGCGGTGCGCATCCGCACGTTGTTGGAGATCCTCTGTGCCTTTCAAGGCGCTTTCGTGGCCAGCGGTATCAGTATCGACGAAACGGCCGAGGCCGCCGAATCGAGCGCCATTGAGGTAGAGGATGCCGCAGAAGAATTCTGAAACGAACGCATCAGTATCCCTACTGAACTGATTCACAACGTCCTAATTGCCCCAGAATCCAATCGTGGGATTAACGACAATTCACATAGAATAAGAAGACAAACATAGAGAAACCTTGAAATGGCGGAAACACAAACAACCATGGTAGATGCAGTCATCAGTACCTGGCTGGAATCCGGTTGCCCGTCTCCCCTGGCGGTAAACGAGAAAGACGGATCTGTGTTGGTATATGTGCCTGCGGGGGCGTTTGATATGGGAGATAAGAAGAACAAGGATTCTCCCAGGCATCGAGTTTATCTGTCGGCGTATTGGATTGGGGTGTACTGTGTGACCAATCCACAATACCTGAGATTTGTCGAGGCGAATCGCAAACATTGGCAATCAGAAAAAGCAAGCTACGGTATAACACGATGGCCGGGAAAGCACTTTTCCATAGAAAAGTCCGATCACCCAGCGGCACACGTAAATTGGGATCACGCCCAGGAATATGCGCACTGGGCAGGTTGTGAGCTGCCTACGGAGGCACAATGGGAGAAAGCTGCACGTGGACCGTTAGGGTTGAGATATCCCTGGGGAAAAGATTGGGACAAAACAAAGTGTCGACATGATAAAAATCGTTCTGGTGAAGAAACTTGTCCAGTCTATGATTTCCCTGGCGGGGTTTCTGGTTATGGAACCTACAACCAGAGCGGAAATGTCTGGGAGTGGTGCGCGGATTGGTACGATAGGGATTACTATCAAAACTCCCCAACCCATAATCCAAAAGGACCAGAGGAAAATTCGGGTTCACGGGTAAATCGTGGTGGAAGCTGGGGGGATGATGATGCGCTGTTTTTTCAGGCTTCGCGTCGTTATGGATTCGATACTACTTATCGCGATCGATCACGTCGAGGTTTTCGTCTCGTCAAGGCCGCGTCTTGAGTCATTGTCTGCAGGCAATTAGGATACCGTATGTTGACCATACCATCCATTGATTGGAAAGCACGGGTAAGGGGAGCCTGGGCCGCTTTGTGGTGTAAGGGAGCAACCATCCGAAGGGGATCAAACCTACACATACGGGTAGCGAACCTGGAATTAGATGTACGTGAACGAGATGAGGAAATCCATCGTTTGCGTCAAGAGTATGACCGACAACGAGAATGGTCGATGCGCCAACAAACAGAAGCGGCTGCCATGGGGTTCGAGGTATTGGCGCGGCAATTGGCACCATTGCTTTCCCAAATGGCTACCATGAAAAACCTCGTCGATGCGGATCGATCGGTGCGTGTTGGAGATATCCTCAAGTTGTTTGGAAAAGTAGAACAGGTATTGGTCACGGCGGGATTAACCCGAATTGGTACCATAGGCGTTACGGTACCGTTTGATACTCAATTGCACCAGCGGATGAACGGTGCGGATTTCGGCGACAATGACCCGGTGGTGGTCCGTTTTGTTGGTTACCGGTTGGGTGAGGCCATTCTATGTAAGGCGATGGTAAGCAGTTCCGGTTCAGTCTGATTTATAGATCAGCGGCACGGGTGACGCTTCCTGCTGCAGGGAAATCCATGCCCGCCATGTCTGGCGAGATTAGGAACTAACCGCGCTAGCGGACGATGCGAATAGTCTGATCCGGTCCGCTGATAGAGCGAGAAATAGTCTGTGATGTTCCGTGGGCCAGTCCTTGAACAATGGCTTGGGTCAGGGTTATGGCGACCAATTGAGCAGCCCCCGCTATTGCAACGGTTGCATGTTCCCCGGTTTTTTGGAAATAAGTGCCCGCATCGGTCGTGGATTGTTGATCTCCGAAACTCACCCAGGCGGTAATTGCAGCAATGGAGGTAGCTGCGCCAGTGATTGCTAGGGCCGAATAAGAGAGAAGCGCAAAAGTATTGGCCATTCTTGCCGCAGATGCCGCCCCCATCGCTGCTGCGATGGATAAACCAGCAAGGGATGTGGTGGTGAAGAATGCCGCTTTATTGGCATTAAAGAAAGGTTGTGCCGGGGGCGTACCCGGAGAGTTACCCTCTCTAATTACTTCATCCCCAAACGAAGCTCCTGAGATGACTCCTAAGATTATAAAGACCAGTAATAAATTCTTCATTTTGAATGTTCTCCGCAGGTGAATATTCATAGCTTAACCGTTTGCCTGGTGTAGTTAATGCGCAGGTGGTGTTAGTGATTGGGTATTGGAGGTCTGAGGGGGGGTGGTTGAGGAAATACGTGTCCCGATCTCCCCGATAACCATACCCAAGGCAGTAATGCGTTCCTCTTGGCGTGCCCCCAGGACCCGAACGGATTCTCGTTCAAGTGCCAGAGTCTGTTCCAATGCGGTGAGACGCGCTGCTACCTCGCGCAGAGGCACCCCCTGATCCAAAGTTATTGATTGTACTATGGCAGTGGTAACGCTTATGGCTTTTTCGATCCCCTCTAGGCGCTTTTCAAGGGTGCTTATCTGCCGTTCATTGGCTTCGTAGAAGTGGCGTAGCACCATCTCTAATCGTTCGCCGGCTTGGCGCGCCTGTTGTTCTTGGAGTTGCAGTACGAGTTGGTTTTGCGCCGGCAGCGTGGTAGTGGGCGTCCAGGTTTTACCGGAAAAGATGCCCGAGGAGATTGCCTGAATTAGGATAATCCCCCCCAGTAGAAGGATAACGGCGTACTGAATCGCTAAATGTAGATTGGCGCGCAGCAGGATCGCGCGGGACGGGTGATCTTTCATATTCATGGCTAGGTCTATTGCCTGTTCGATCTCTTGATTGTCTGGTTGAATGGTTTGGATCGATTGCCAATGCTCAATGGCTGCATCAAATTGCCCCTGTTGAACAAGGATCCGACCTCGTAACAATCCCGCTCGAACCGGATCATCGGCGGAGAAGGGGAGGGTATCCAATAAGGTGAGCGCAGCCTGGTATTGGCCAATGGCCGCGAGACGTTCGGCCTCGATGAAGATCGGTCGGGCATCGATAAAAGTCATTACTCACCATTTGCCTACAAAGGCCTTTAAAGCTGATTAGGAAAGAACTAGCGAGGGTATCTTCCCTCCCTTTTTTGCGAGCAGGCGTTCTTTGCATGGCCCAGTGGACATACATTCTTCTATCCATGAACGCATATCGGGGATTACCTTATCGATACGTTTGATATATTGATTGAGACGTGCCACATCTTCCTTGGTGAGTGCCTCGACGCCTCCCTTTTCTTCCAAAGAGTCCCAAAAGTTATCGGCCTCGTGGACCAAACTGACCTGTGCAGCGGGACCTTCGTGACCACCCGCCGCCAATACCCTTATTAATAACTGTTCGTAGGGCCAGGCGCGAACCTCATTATCTAACTCGCCCAGTTCTTTTTCCAATTGGTTTTGATTGGCGCCGATGCTGGTGTATTCGCGACGGATAAGGATGAGACGATTCTTATGGCGTCGAGCAGTAGCAACGACCTCAGGGTCTTTATTTTTCTCTACTGCATCAACGATTCTCCCCAGGTCTTCCATCAGGGTTTCAATGCGTTTACTTTGTTGGACGCGTTGGAGATAGAGGATAGTCCCTTTCATTTCCGCGAGGTGTTGTTGGGCACGCCATTGATTGCCAACACGCTCACTGCCCTCGATTTGTTGGGCGCGGTGGAGATCTCGTGCAATACTCTGTTCGGCTTCTTGTTCATCCAATTTCGCGAGTACCCGTTCTACCTCGAGATTGCGCTTACGGCTCTGGATATCACGGATCCACTTGAGATCATTGCTGATATCCTTGAGTTGGGCAGTCAATTCCTCAATCGTCGCGGGGGGTGCGTCGGTTTTGGTGAATTCGGCGTCAAAGTCTTCACCAAGGATCTGGACATAGGCAGAGATAGTGATCTTCTGAGAGCCATCTGATTCCAGTTTTACGTCTACCTCGGCACCAGCGGGGAGGTCGCGAGTGACGCGACGGTCGTCTCCCTTAATAACGAGCGTTCCTACGGGGACTGCGCATTCCAGATATTCCTCTTCCTCGCCTACAATATTCAGTACCGAGGCCACCGCCGGGATCCACAAAACATCCTCGTTGTTACCTTTGTGGAGTGGTTTGGTAGTTTTGAATCGGCGCCGGCCATGAGCGGGTAGGGCAGCGCCACGCTGAATTAACGCGATAGCACTGCCATCGGCGGTGCCAATACGTAATGAGGTGGGTTGTTGATTCTTTGGGGGGGTAATATAGGGATACCAGATACGAGGTCCCTCTTCCCGTACACAGATCTGACCCTCTTGGTCGTAGATAGTTGTGACGAATGTGGACAGGAAGGGTTTCCCTTTATCTGCGAGCAGGAGATCGACCTCAAATAGTCCATTTTGTTCTAAGGGCAGGCGCCCACTGCACCAGAGATTATCGTCACGGGTAACTTCTACCGAAAGGCCGGTTAGGGATACATCCTCACCCCCCACCATGCCCATGAGACGATAGGTTGATAGGCTAGAATGGGCGTCGGCTTGGAGGTTGATCGTCATCTGCCCGCGCTTTTCTTTTTCCTTTTTCCGAGCATTGGCGGGATGCGGAATGGTTGCCGCGTAGATCGCTGCACCTTGAGCTACGGCCGTCATGGGGTCGATACGATCGAGCAGTGGAATGCCGAGACGTTCCTCCAAGACCTGTCTTACATAGGGGGTCTTAGTGGGGCCGCCTACTAGAATGACCGAATCGATTTGCTCATTTCGTAGTTTCTGGCGTTCCAATAGAGTTTCGCATACCTGTGCCGCTCGGGCTACGTCGGGGGTAATAAGGCGTTCATAGGTTTCGCGAGTGATTTCCATATCGACGTGAATTGGTTTTCCGTCATCATCGCAGCATAGATCCATTTCCAATTTGGCGCTACGTTGGGTGGAGAGTTTGATCTTCAGGTCCTCAATGCGGAGCCGGAGCCGTCCACGGTCTTGAGAAAAACGGTCGCTACACTGGAATTGCTCCATGGGATGCTGCTGGGACAATTGGGACAGGATGTATTCGTAGAGGGTATGGTCGAAATTACGACCGCCGAGATAGTTATCGCCCGCATGGCCATCTTCGAGTACGCGCATTTCCCCTTTACGTACTACGACCAGGGAGACATCCAGGGTTCCCCCCCCCAGGTCGAAGACCATCCATTGCGCGCGTTCGTCTGAGGCATTGAATCCATAAGCGAGGGCGGCCGCCACCGGTTCCTGGAGAAGTTCAAAGTGATGTAGTCCCGCCAATTCGGCGGCGCGACGGGTTCCTTCCACTGCGGCTTGGTCAAACATTGCCGGTCTGGTGATGATTGCAGATTCGGGGCGTTCTCCCATATCGCGCTGGCAGAGGTCGAGGAGTTCGCCAATAACCAAACCACCTAATTCAGGTCCGGTGAGAGTTTTACCGGACGCAGGGAATTTATATTCGATGTTACGACCGATATCAGGTTTGTATTCGCCTGCGCCACTACCCTCGCTCTCGGGTAGGGTCAACAAGGATTCTCGTGCCGACTTGCCTACGTATTTCGTCCCGCGCTTGGTAAAATAGACGAACGAAGGCATTACCAGCTCCGTGGGGCTAGGTCCTATTACCCATACGCCACTTGCCTCCATCACTGCGATGGCCGAATTACTGGTGCCGTGGTCAATGCCGATGTTTACAAAGCGGTTGCTGGACATGATCTATCAATGATTTGGTTTGTGGCGGACACGGAAGAAGCTACATTAATCCAAGTTGCACCTAGCATGTTTTTCTCCCCTCTCCCAGGAGCGAGGGGCTTTTTTGTTTCTCACCGCATAGGTGGTGACTTGGGTTAATTAAAAGGCGGTAATCATTCATTCCTTACTCCCGCGGAAAGGGAGTAAATGATGAATTCGATCATGGCGGTCTGGCCACGATACCCCGAGCAGTTTGAATCAGTCGTCCCCGTAGGAATACCGCCGGGTGTTCGCAAACAACAATCTTGGCAATAGTCAGAGACGGATCGACCTCTGCCGGGGAAATATTCTCGAAGTCGAGTCTCCCTTCATGATAGTCCTGGCCGGTTAGATCGAAGTATTCAATGCCTTTTTGTTCGAATGCCTGTTGAAGATATTCCACAGAGGTTCGTAAACGGCGTACTTGGCGTGGTGGGTCTGCCATTCGCTCCAATTGTGTCAGGTGTGACACGAGACGAAAATGTTCGTTGCAGAGGTCTTTTACAAAATCTTCGGTGATCCCATCACTGTGTCTCGTCAAACGTTGTCGATGCTCCTCCATCACGCTGTCCGCAGAGGCGAGGACCGTAATTGCGGCCCAAGGTGCGGCCACTTGCCACGTCACCGCAGCGGATGGCGTGATTCGAAATGGCGCAGGGAAACTTCGTTGATAGGCCCCCGCTAAAAAGCGTCGCAGGCGAGAGGCAACGTATTGTAGAGACATGCACCCAGCCAAAGTCAGCCAAAGAGAATGAATGAGAAAAGACTAACCCAAGTTTGCTACCTAGTGTTTGGCCAAAAACTATCTTGATTTTGTAACCCTCCGGGTTGCAGAACATAAATCAGGGTTTGGCCAGGCACTACCTAACGTGCTTTTCTCCCTTCTCTCTTCGGGAGAGGGACCTTTTTTCACCGCATAGGTGGCAACTTGGGTAAAGATTAATGGCCGCCAGTCAAATTGTTACCCAGTTACGCAACGGTGCAACCCATCGAAAGCGGCGCTGATGTTGAGTTTCTTTCGTCTGTTTCTAGTGCAATAGATTGAGCAGACGTTTGCGGTAACGTATTGCCAAATCGCTATCGGCACCGAGGAGGTCGAAGATGGTCAGCAGTGCTTTACGTGCCCCATCGTCACGGAATTTGCGGTCGCGACGTACAATCTCCAATAGGTTCTCCATGGCGTTGAGGTAATCCTTCTCCAAAGTTTGGAGGGTTGCCAGGCGATAGCGAGCTTCATGGTTGATTGGGTCGTCGGTTAGGACGGTTTCCAGGGCTAGGCGGTCTGCACTCTGCGCGACCTCGGCCAGGTCGAGAAATCCGATCAGCGAGCGCAGCTCGGGTTGGGTATCGGGTAAAGCACGCAGGATGCCTCTTGCCTCTTCCAATTCACCCCGCGCCATGAACAGACGGGCCAAATCAAGTTGTATCGCATTATTGGTAGGTTCTAACTCTAAGGCCTGACGTAGATACAGCAGGGCAGTATCCAGATCTCCCTGTTGTTGCATGGCGACCGCTTGTTGGCGCAATTGTTCGGACTTTCGTTCAATGTGTCGATCGAGATAGCCGCGTACCGTACTTTCGGGTTGAGCCCCCATAAATTCTTCCACCGCCTTACCGTGACGAAAGATCTTGACGGTCGGTAGGCTGCGTACCCCGTATTGCTGGGCGAGTTCTCGTTCTTGGTCGGTATTTACCTTGGCCAAGAGAAACTTGCCTTGATATTCCTTGGCAAGTTTGGCGAGCATCGGCATCAGCACTTGGCAGGGATTGCACCAAGCTGCCCAGAAATCCACCACCACCGGGACCTTCTGCGATTGGTCGAGGACCAACGCGGGAAAGGTGTTCAGAGTAACGTTGAAGACGAAAGAATTGTCTGCCATATCAAGAGCGTTTGCGATTGGTTCGGGAGGTATGTTGGTTACTGGCCAATTTGGAAGCGGAATGATGATGTGCTTCCTGATGTTGCGCCTTGGTGTGGTGTCCACCGTGCGCTAGTACGGTTGCCTTTACGTTGCCGTGTCTGCTGGTGTGCTTATCCGCGCTATGGTGGCTCTTGGCTAGAGTGACCGGGGTTTTCCCCATAGACAAGGTGAGTCGTTGACCGGGGCGTAGGTTAGCGCGTGGTTTGAGGTGATTCCAAGCCATGATCTCTTTTACCTCAACCCCGGCGGCGTGGGCCAGGCTGCCGAGGGTATCACCACGGCGTACCACATGAACCTTGGGCGGGGAGGGGTGTGTAGCGGCTCGTTCTACCACGGGTCGTTCCGCAATCGATCGTTCCGACGCTCGCTCGACTACTTCGGCTGCTGCCTCTGGTAGGGAAACGTCACTTACCGTGGGGAAGGGGGAAAGTTCTTTGGGGTCAATTGCAGCAAGGCGTTCCTCGAAGGCTTGGGCCTGACGTGCGGGCAATAATAAATTACCCCCGTCGCTATCGGTCTTGCCATTGCGATAGGCTGGGTTGAGGCGTTGTACCTCTTTCAGTGGGACATCGGCGATGAGTGCTACCCGTGCCAAATCCACCTGATAATCAACCTTGACAGGGGTTACCGGCATGTCTCGCAGGGTTTTGAGTTGTACCCCGTAGTTCTGAGGTTCGGCGACCAGAGCGGCTAGCCCCAGGATGCGGGGTACGAAGGTACGAGTCTCCGCTGGAAGGTCCAGGGACCAGAAGTCGGTGGGCCTGCCATGGGCAATATTCCGTTCGATAGCATGGGCGACGTTAAGCTCGCCACAGTTGTAGGCAGCCATGGTAAGCAGCCAATCACCCCCGAAATCGTCGTTGAGTTTCTGGAGGTAATTCAGCGCGGCGTTGGTAGAGGCGAAGACATCGCGACGGCCGTCGTAGTGTTGATTGAGGTCCAGCCCCCAGCGTCGCGCTGTTCCGGGGATGAGTTGCCACAGTCCCGCCGCCTGACGGGGTGAAGTGGCCCGAGGTTCATAGGCGCTCTCGATTGCGGGCAGCAGTGCCACCTCTACGGGCATGTTACGTCGCTGTACCTCTCCCAGTACGAAATTGATGTAAGGCTCGGCGTGCTCCGACATATGATCCAAGAAGCGTGGATTACGCGCGTAGAAATTAGCCTCTTTCTGAATACGGGGATGGCTGGGGTCCACCAGGGTCAGCTTATCCCCGAGGGTGTCCCATAAACTGGCATGATTTTCTGGCTGGTCAGTATTTTCGTCGTGCTCCGGCGGTGGCGTAGCAGCAAACCAGCGATTGAACCCTAACCCCCTGACGCCACGTTGAACCGGCTCGGGTACCGATTTTTTCCACCAGGCAGTCAACCAATCGGTCCGGGCACTCTCCCCTTCCCCATCTTGGGCCAGGGAACTTTCGTCACCCGGGTGGGCCGGGTTGACCGAACAGCCAGAGAGATTGAACATCAATAACGAAGACAAAGTTAATACGACTTTTTTCATAAACTGATTTTCCCCCAACCCTTTATGTATTTTTAGGCTGCAATAATACTACATAATATTGTGCAATACTCCCCGATGGGGAGCAATCTCTATCCGCAGGTAATTCTGTCTGAGGGCTGGTCGCTGCCCTGGAAGCGACGGTATCCTGTGGCTATTCGCTTACCTAGGTTGCCCTCTAATGAAGACCACCCTCCCGACTCCGCTTCCCGTCGAGACTGTGTATGCCCGCCTGCGGGAGTGGTACCGCCAGATCCCGGGTCGGCTGGTGTTGCAGGCCGAGCGCGGCCAGTTGGACGCTTTACTGCCCTCCTTACCTGGGAATCGAATTGTTCAGATCGGTTGTTTGGGCGAGTCTGCCCTGTTGGCCTGTAGTCAGATTCCCCATCGGATAGTGGTAGATCCTGGGGTGAATGCCTCAGACGTGGGGCCGGACCTCTACGCCTGTGCCGATGCCCTGCCGTTCGATACGGAGAGTCTCGATGTTTTGGTGCTGCCCCATACCCTGGAATTTGAAGGTGACCCGCACGGGGTGTTGCGTGAGGTCAATCGAGTCTTGGCCCCCGAAGGACATCTGGTCATTATTGGTTTTAACCCTTGGGGACTATGGGGGTTATGGCGAATGTTCTGGAAACGGCGTGGGGAACCACCCTGGTGTGGTTGTTTTTTAGGATTGTCGCGACTTTACGATTGGCTTTCCCTGTTGGACTTTCGGGAGGTTCACACCCGCTACTTTTTTTTCCGCCCACCCTTGCAGCGTGAGGCGCTGATGCGCACCTTGACTTTTTTGGAGGTGCCTGGTGGTCGTTGGTGGCTTCCGATTAGTGGCCTCTATTTGGTGGTTGCCCAGAAGCGGGTTGCTACCATGACGCCTATCCGTTTGCGTTGGCCAAAGGTCTATTCGCGCGCGCCTAACCTGTGTTGGGTAGAACCTACTGCCTCTGAGGTTGGGCATGGCCAATGAGGTGGAGATCTACAGCGATGGGGCCTGTCGTGGCAATCCAGGACCCGGCGGTTGGGCCGCTGTACTGCGTTATCAGGAGCACGAGAAGCGTCTGTCGGGGGCAGAACGCCATACAACCAATAATCGTATGGAGCTGATGGCGGCCATTCAAGGTTTAGAGGCCCTGCGTCGCCCCTCTAGGGTGTGCTTGTATACTGATTCCCAATATGTTCAAAAAGGTATTACCCAATGGGTAGCAAATTGGAAACGTAATGGATGGCGTACCAAAGGTTCTGGCCCCGTGAAAAATGTCGATCTATGGCTGCGTTTGGATACTGTTTGTACCCTTCATCAGGTGGACTGGCGCTGGGTACGTGGTCATTCCGGAAATAGCGGTAATGAACTGGTCGACCAGATCGCGAATACCGCCATCGATGAAATGCTCAAATCAAAATAAGATTGGGTATTGCTAAGAGTAATTCAGGGAAAGTTCGTCGGAAATTTCTAGAAGATCTTTCTTGTAAAGTTTAGAGAAAAACTCTTTATTTTTCGCCCTGGATTAGGCTTGAGTTTTTGGAGATTGGTATGCGTCAGATTGTGTTAGATACCGAGACTACTGGTCTTGAGCCGAGTGCGGGGCACCGAATTATCGAGATCGGATGTATTGAATTAGTGGATCGTCGCCTGACGGAGCGACGCTGGCACACCTATCTCAACCCTGACCGTAAGGTTGATGCGGGCGCCGCAGCGGTTCATGGTATTACCGATGATGTCTTGGTGGGTAAGCCGCGTTTTAGTGATGTTGTCGAGAGCCTGATTGAATTCATCCACGGGGCGGAATTGATCATCCATAATGCACCCTTCGATCTAGGTTTTCTGAACAACGAATTGCGTCTGCTCGGTGGGAAGTGGAAGAAAATTGAGAATCTCTGCCCGGTGGTAGATACTCTGGTAATGGCGCGAAATCTCTATCCGAATCAGAAGAATAATCTGGATGCTTTATGTAAGCGTTATGGTATAGACAATTCGCACCGCAACCTCCACGGCGCCTTGCTCGATGCTGAGATACTGGTCGAGGTCTATTTGGCCATGACCGGGGGGCAGGTTAGCTTATCGCTGGGAGGGGAGAGTGTGGGGCAGGTGCGTTCCCGTACGGCTACCCTGCGCCGGGTTTCCAGTAATCGGCCGCGTTTATTGGTGCCTGCCCTTACCCCCCAGGAAGAAGTGGCCCACCAGGAACGGTTGGCGGTGATTGATAAAGCAAGTAGTGGAAAATGTCTGTGGCGACAATTAGAAGAAGCAGTTAACCCATGAGAGAGTTTTGCTCTTACTATTCGCCCCGTCTGATTATTTAACCCAAGTTGCTACCTATGCGGTGAGAAAAGAAAAAGCCCCTCTCCCCCCGGGAGAGGGGAGAAAAGCGCGCCAGGTAGCAACTTGGGTTATTTATGGTGCGGGACTAGCGAGGTAAACGACAAAGCTCGTCAATGCGAATACTGTAATCGTTCTCCCTTTCCGTTGAGAAACGGGATGAATAGCTAGCGAATACCAAGGCTTCATGATTGCCAAAGAACTATAGAGGGTAGAGTGTTGTGCTAACCACTTTCGTATTACAGGATGGGCGCCTCGAACACCACAAGGTACGTGCCGTTGAAGATCTAAATAACGAGGCATTGTGGGTAGACCTGCGGGAACCTACCGACCGCGAGTGGGATTGGGTTGCGCAGGTCTATGGTCAGCGTTTGCCGAATCCCGACGAAGTGGATGATATCGAGGAGAGTGCACGTTTTTATGAGGACGAGCGTGGGGTTCATATCACCTCGTTTTTTCTCCACAACAGCGATGCCGGCCCGGTTACCATCCCAGTTACTTTTACGCTCCACCAGGGGCGATTATTTACACGCCGTGCCGAAGACCTACCCGCATTTCGTGCTTTTCGGATGCGTGCCCGTCGCCAAGCGGGTCTTGCCGTCGATGCCCTCGGGATCATGTTGGAGATTTTGGATACCAAGGTCGAGGTGATGGCAGATTCGTTGGAAGATACCTACGCATCTCTGGATACTTTAACCCATTTGGTATTGCGTCCGACGGAAACTGAGATGACCGATGTCCTGGCTCAGCTCGCAATCTCGGAGGATGTCAATGGAAAGGTACGTCTGACTCTCATGGATAATCAGCGCGTATTGTCTTATCTGGGGCGGCGTGGTGCGTTGACCGAAGAACAGCGCGAGCATGTGCGTCAGATGGTGCGCGATATCGAATCACTCATCGCCCACACCTCGTTTCTCTTCAACAAGATTAATTTCTTGATGGATACAGCGATGGGTATGATTAATATTGAACAAAATCGAGTGATCAAGATATTTTCGATTGCGGCGGTAGTCTTTCTACCGCCCACACTATTGGCAAGCATTTGGGGAATGAACTATGAATGGATTCCTGAACTTCATTATCGATATGGATATCCGATGGCGATCGTGTTGATGATTATGGCGGGGATTGCTCCCTATCTGTTCTTTAAACGTAAGGGTTGGCTCTGATATTGGTAATCGTTCACCGCGTAGATCGGGCTGAGCGTCTTTTTGCGAAGCCCAACTTTAAAATATAAACAATTCGCGGAAAATTAGGTTGGGCTTCCTTCGTCAGCCCAACCTCCGCGCTGGGATTATTTTATTTGTGGTGAATCATCGTTTGTAGTTCGGCAACGCTGAGCCAGCGGTCATTGTTGTCACTGCTGTAGCAGAAACCTTCGGGCAGGGGATTGCCGACCATGCCGTTTTTCCGATCCCAGGAAGGAGATTCTGGTTCGATAATAAATAGTTCGTCCAATGCCCGCGTGTGACGGGCCTCGTCAGAGGAAATAAGCGTTTCATGGAGTTTTTCGCCTGGGCGAATGCCGGTGTGCTCTACGGTGCAATTGGGGGCCACTGCGGCGACCAGATCCATAATATTCATACTGGGGAGGCGCGGAATGAAGATCTCCCCACGACGCATCCGTGCAATGCAACTGATAACAAAATCTACACCTTGCCCCAGGGTGATCCAGAATCGCGTCATACGGGCATCGGTAACCGTCACCTGGCCGCCCTCACGCTGTTCAAGGAATAATGGGATGACGCTCCCACGGCTGCCTACCACATTGCCGTAGCGGACACAGGAAAAAGCGGTAGCGCGTGCGCCTGCGTAGCTATTACCGTGTACGAACAATTTCTCCATGCACAATTTAGTGGCACCGTAGAGGTTGGCGGGGCTAACCGCTTTGTCCGTGGATAGGGCCAAGACTTTGGGTATCCCACAGTCAATGGCGGCATCGATGATATTTTGTGCCCCCAGCACATTGGTCTTGACCGCTTCGAAGGGGTTGTACTCGCAGGCGGGTACTTGTTTCAGGGCTGCGGCGTGGACCACCACATCTATCCCGGCGCGAAAGGCCCGGTAGACCCGGTCTCGGTCGCGGATATCACCGATGAAAAACTGTAACCGCGCGTCAGTGATGCGGGCGCGCATGTCATATTGCTTGAGTTCATCCCTGGAGAAGACGATAACCCTTCGTGGGTTGTGTTTTTCCAACAGTCTCTGGACGAGCTGTTGTCCGAAGGATCCGGTACCTCCGGTAACGAGGATGGTCTTGTTGTCGAGGCCCATGACAGGCATCTCCTGGCGGGGATAGGGGCAGCGGTTGGGGTAGTACCCAGAGATGAGTTGGCTGATTCTAGCATTTTCTGTAGTTGTTTCTGCCAACCATGAGGCCACTGACTGTTCGAGATGCGTTTCAAGTGGCGCATCCACGGTAGAATGCCAACAGCCCCCTTCAATGCAAACTCAATGGTAATCGGGTCGTGTCTGTAAGGGGATACTATTACCTCTACGAAGGTATCTAACTTTACCTTGCTCAGGATTCTTTTATGAATAGGCATACTCTGCCGTTTTTTCTGGCCTTATTATTGACGGCCGGTATTCTTTCAACCACCGCGTGCTCTGAACAAGCCGCACCTATAACGAGGACCAGTAGCGTGAATGAACTAATTAAAACCGATGTGAAACTGGGAGAGGGCGATGTAGCAACGACCGGTAAGAATGTAACGGTTCATTACACCGGTTGGTTATATGATGCCGATGCCGCTGATCATCATGGTAAGAAATTTGATAGTTCTCGTGACCGTGATGAGCCATTTTCTTTCCCGTTGGGGGCTGGTCGGGTGATTATGGGTTGGGATCAGGGCGTAGCAGGTATGAAGATTGGGGGGCAGCGCACCTTGATCATTCCCCCGGATCTTGGTTATGGCGCACGTGGTGCCGGTCGGGTAATTCCGCCGAATGCAACGCTGGTGTTTGATGTTGAATTGTTAGCGGTGCGCTAGCGATTTACCTCCCCCCGTTGGGAGGGAGAGTCAACGATTAACATAATAGACCTTATCGGAAACCCCCTACCTAGCTCTGCCGGACAACGCAACCTCATGATTTATATTGACTGTGGTGGGTGATGAGGAGGTTTCCGATAAGGTCTAATGAATAAGAAACGGGGTCATCCTTTAGTCGGTTTGAGTCGAGTCGAAGGGGGATCCCGTTTTTTATATTCTCTCCATAATGAAGATACAAGCCATGAGAATTGTCTCCATCCTGGTTGTTCTCGTCAGCGTAGGTTTCTCCGCACACCATGTGGTTGCCGCAGATAACGTTGTTCATGGTAACCCAAGCGTGGTGCAAGCGCCGGCGGATGTTCCATTGAGCGAAGGGTTAGTGAAGAGGGTAAATAAAGAGACCGGTAAAGTTGTACTGTCCCATGGCCCACTGCCTAATGGTATGCCCGCCATGACTATGGCCTTTCGGGTTAGAGAAGCTAGTTGGATCGATAGTATGAAGGAAGGTCAAAAGATTCTCTTTGCCGTTGCCGACGTGAATGGCGCCATGACCGTGATACGGTTTGAACCAATAAAATAACCCAAGTTGCCACCTATTCAAAATTCGGGATCGCATCCAATCGTCCCCCTCAATCCCCCCGTAAACGGGGGGAGGTCTGCGGCCTACTCCCTCCCCGTTTACGGGGAGGGCTGGGGAGGGGGCAAGTGGGTGGCAACTTGGGTTAAAATAGTCCAAGTTGCTATTTGGTATCTGGTCGAAAACTCCAATCTTGTGTTTTGCAACCCGGCTAGCAATCCGCAGGGTTGCAAAACACAAGGTTGGAGTTTTCGATCAAGCACAACGAGGTGTCGCGGGTTAGGTGGATATTCGGTAAACGGGAAGTGTGGGTATGAAATTATTCAGCAATTCCTCGAGTTTTTGGTACGTTGTCGTTGTCGCTATGGTGTGTTGTGCCGCACAGGCACGGGAAGAATCGCCGCCGGGTAGTAATGTGGAAAGTCTATTGGCCCTGGCTTGGGAAAGGAATCCCGAACATCTCGGCATTCGCCATGAGGTGGAAGTAGCTAACGAACGAGTTACGCCGGCGGGCGCCCTGCCCGATCCGAAGTTTCGAGTGGAATTACGAGACTTGACGCGCATGGGTAATCAGGATCCTACCCTTTCTCCTAATCGCGTCGGTAGTACGCGCTATCTGCTTATGCAGGACATCCCCTGGTTTGGCAAGCGTGATCTAAAACGCGAGCTAGCCGAACTTGAAGCGGAAAGTGCCCAGGGACGGGCCTTAGATGTATGGAACAATATCGCTGCCAAGATTAAAACAACCTACGCCCAGCTCTATTATCTCCATCGCAACGAGCAACTAACCCGCGAGATTCTCGAATTGATGGTGCGGCTCGAGAAAATTGCCCAGATGCGTTACGCCAATGCCCTTTCCGCCCAGCAGGATGTCATCCGTGCCCAGGTAGAACAGACCAATCTGCGCAATGAATTGATCTCCCTAGACACCGAGCATCACCATCTACATACCCGCATGAACTCTTTGTTGGCACGACCGGTGATGGCCCCACTGGCCGCCCCAAAGGAGCTACGTCCTTTTCCTTCTCTGGCCCAAGTGGATTACTCCGTGCTTGAGGGACGGGTCCGTGCGCACAACCCGTTATTGTCATCGGATGAGGCGCGGATTAAAGCAGCGGGAAAGAGTCGCGAGCTTACCTATAAGAATCGTTATCCCGACTTTACGATTGGGATTTCGCCCATTCAATACCAGAATTCGGTCAGGGAGTGGGAGGTGATGCTTGAGATTAATCTCCCCTTGCAGCAATCCTCACGACGTGCCCAGGAACGTGAGGCGGAGGCTAGCCTTTCTGCCGCTCACTCGCGTTGGGAGGCAACTGCTAACCAGGTGCTTGCTGATTTCTCCGAGAATCTTGCCGCAATGGATAGCGCACGCAAAACCGAGTCACTGATTACCGGGGCATTGTTGCCGCAAGCCGAGATTACCTTTCAAGCGGCACTGGCTGGTTATGAGACAGGTAAAGTGGATTTTGCTACCTTACTCGATGCCCAGCGGCAAATTCGTCAAGCTAAGCAAAACCGAATCAAAGTCCAGGCCGAGGGACAGGCGCGTTTAGCGGAGATTGAGCGACTCTTGGGGGACGACCTATGAAACGAGGGACGAGATTTGTCATGGGTAGTTTGATAGCAACCGTGATTGTCCTATTGGTGGCGGGGGGTGGTTATTGGCTAGGTAATCAGGCTGCGCTGAGTCGTGTGGAATTAACGAGTGTTGCTCCCCGTAGCGAGTTGGTACAGCGCAAATTGCTTTACTACCGTAATCCCATGGGTCTATCTGATATCTCGTCGGCCCCGAAGAAAGACTCCATGGGAATGGATTATGTCCCGGTCTATGAAGATGAGCAGAATGACGCATCGGTTCCAGAAAATCAGCTCAAGATTACTGCGGACAATGTACAGAAACTGGGTGTAAAAACCGAGTTGGCCAGTTTACGTTCCTTGGATGCAATCGTTCGCGCCGCTGCCGGTCGTATTGAGCCAGACGAGCGTCGTCTGTATACGATTTCTCCCAAGTTCGAGGGTTATATTGATCGCCTATACGTTAATGTAACTGGTCAGCCAGTGGAGAAAGGGCAGCCATTATTTGAGGTCTATAGCCCGGAATTGGTATCGGCCCAACGTGAATACGCGATTGCCATTCAGGGGGTTAATGCCCTCAAGAAAGCGAGTGGTGAGGTTCAAGCCAGTATGCAGCAGTTAGCCAATTCGAGCTTGGCGCGTCTCAAGAACTGGGATATTTCCGAGGAGCAGCTCAAGGTTTTGGCTAAATCAGGGGAGGCCAAACACACCCTAACCTTTCGTTCGCCGGTAAACGGGATCATCACTGAGAAGAAGGCGTTGCCTGGAATGCGTTTCATGCCAGGGGAGGTTCTTTATCAGATTGCCGATCTATCCACCGTCTGGGTGATTGCCGATGTCTTTGAGTCGGATCTTGGGCTGATCAAGTCTGGAATGAAGACTAAGATCAAAATCAATGCCTATCCCGATCAGATATTTGAGGGGATGGTGACCTACATCTATCCGATATTAAAGGCAGAGACTCGTACCATTCCGGTGCGGGTTGAATTGGCCAATCCTGGTATTTTGATCAAGCCGGGGATGTTTGCGGTGGTGGAGTTCTTGATCAAGAGCAAAGGGGTCGTAGTCACGGTACCGGTATCGGCGGTGATTGATAGTGGGACTCGTCAGATTGTCTTTGTGGAGCTCAACGAGGGGCGTTATGAAGCGCGTGAGGTTAAGCTTGGTGCTCGGGGAAATAACTACGTTGAGGTGCTGGAGGGAATCAAGGATCGTGAATCGGTAGTGGTCTCCGCTAATTTTCTGATTGACGCAGAGAGCAATCTCAAGGCCGCGCTCCGTAGTTTTAACCACACCACTCAGGTGGATGGAAAGGCTGTGCCGAGCAAACCAAACTCGACGAATGCCGGACATCGAGCAGAAGGCACGGTGGATGATATTGATGCAACGGCGGGGACAATTAGCATTAGTCATGGTCCGGTGGAAAGTCTCAAATGGCCAGCAATGACGATGGAGTTTCAGGCAGCCAATCATGCGCTTCTCAAGAATCTAAAACCTGGTGCGCCGGTTGCCTTCGAGTTTGTGGAACGCAAGCAGGGTGAATGGGTTGTCACCAGCATAAGGCCCATTAGCAAGGTGATACCGTAGGAGTCAGCGTAGGATGCGGTGAGGAAGAACCCCCCGCATCAATTCGCGTCACGCCCCATCCTCGATAACTATCTCAGGGTTACGTACCCAATCCAGGCAATACACACCATCGCACATAGGCGTAGAAGTCGGACAACGCGAATGATGCGGTTCGTTCCTCACCGCATCCTTGTATCTACGGGGGCTGACCTTGGTCAGAATTAGCGCAAGGAGGGTTTAACGGAGGTATTTCTCGTTTATGGGGTTGGTGTCCCCAAGGAATCCTCGATATCGTCTCTAACCGGGAGGTTGCTACGCGCCGACGAATAGTTTTTCGTGGCGGAATAACGGGACGAGGCGGTCGCCGTTGAGGGAGTGAAAGTCGCGGAGTTTTTAGCGGTTGAATTACGGAGGGAGTGGCGACGTAGGGCCATGAGAATGGTCTTCAGCAACTCCTGGTGTACGGTGATCCAAAGGTAACCAGCAAAGATGGTGAGAAACAGCAAACACGAGGTAATCTCGGGTACACCAAGAATCTCCAGTATCACCCCAATCAGCCCAAAAATAATGGCCATGGTGAAAATAATAATCACCGTCCCGGAAACGTCGTGTTGAATGGGTTGTGATGGGTCCGTCTGCCGTGGAATGGATAGTTGTTCCATTAGCACATGGTGGAGGTGTCCACGATCTGCCGCAAAAGGGGATTGTTTATTCGTCATCCGTCGGATCATTACTGAAAGAGTATCAAACAACGGTACCGCCAGGATCCACAAGGCAGTAACCGGCGCTAGGGCACGGTGTTCGCCTTGGGATAGATCCACCGCAAACCAGCACAACATAAAACCAAGAAACATACTCCCGGCATCCCCCATAAAGACCAACGCAAAAGGTCGACCCGGTAGGCGAAGATTAAACAAGAGAAAGGCAAGCACTGCGGTGCCGAGGGTGGCCAATACCATTAGATTCGTTTGGTGGGCAGTGAGGCTGGCAAGGAGAGCAAAAAATAAAAGAGATATCAACGACAATCCACCTGCAAGGCCATCAACCCCATCGATCATATTGAAGGCGTTGATGACTCCAACCGTAGCAAAGATGGTAAAGGGCAGCGCCAAGGGGCCAAGCGTAATGTCGCTTGCCCCGAATAGGGCGCCAAGACTCTCGATAGACCTCCCCCCCAGGAAATACATACTCATGGCCGCTAGAATCTGACCAATGATGCGTGGCCATGCCCTCAATTCGTGAAAATCATCGAAGGCCCCTAACGCCACTAATAAGAAGGCACCAACCAGTAGCCCGAAAATTCCTGGAAAATATAATTTATTGAGGATAATAGCAATTACAAAGGCGCCAAACATAGCAATGCCCCCCACCAAAGGCGTGTTGTCTCCGTGCCATTTCCGACCACCGGGCGCATCTACCAAGCCAATCCTCTTGGCAAACGGACGAAGGGACAGTATCAGCAGAATACCGGTACCAAAGGTAACTAGGACTCCCAATAATTCTTCCATTTTACTATTACCCCTCAAAGTCTTAGGCCGGACCTCTAGGAAAATTACTCTGCCCCAAGTTATTATTATTTAACCCAAGTTGCCCCCTACTTGCCCCCTTCCCTAGCCCTCCCCGTAAACGGGGAGGGAGTAGGCCGCAGACCTCCCCCCGTTTACGGGGGGATTGAGGGGGACGATTGGATGCGATCCCGAATTTTGAATAGGTGGCAACTTGGGTTATTTATAATGGGAGGATGAACATCTCATACGGATAATGCGAATGGTTAGCTAGCTTTGGATAGTCGGTACTCCTGAATATTCTGTTATTGGTTGCCGTCTTTAATGAGGAGACTCAATAGACATTATCGGAAACCTCACCCCCGCCCCCCTCTCCTTAACAGGAGAGGGGGAGAATTATTCCGTTGTTATGCTTAACTCCTGAACGGAACAGGCAAAAAATCTCCCCCTCTCCTGTTAAGGAGAGGGGGGCGGGGGGTGAGGTTTTGGGTTTCCGATAATGTCTAATAAGTAGTCGCTATGGCAGAAAAAATTGGTAACCCCTTACTGGGGCAATCCGTCAAGCGTGGATGGCTATCCACTCAGGCAACAATCGGCAAATAATATACCAACTGGCTGATTTACCCTCTGTGTCACGCCAAAGGGCGGGAGGGGGTTGGCTGGTGTGTTATTTACAGATTGTTGCCTTAACCTACAATACCTGTTTTTACGTATCGCTCCTATGTTTCTAACGCAGAAGACGAAAATGCCTCTCTCCCAGAGGGAGAGGGGAGGAAGGTGCGCTAGACAGTCCTTGGGTTAGGCAAACGAGGCGTCGCGGGTTAGGTGGATAGCCAGCGTGGTATCGAGAGTGGCCCGTGAGGGCGAGATCACGCTCGGTGATTTGTGCCCATCGCTTTCCTCTCTTCCAACGAGGTGTGATTGAGAGGATAAGAACACCCCTAACTTAATTCATAACGTCATGATTAGCAAAACAATATCACGACCATGCGGCTAAGTTATCACACAGTTCAGTGTACGTTTTTAAAGCATCTCCACTGGCGATAATAACGCAGTTGCTAGAACGAGCCAACGCAAGCATGCGGCAGAACAGTGGGGTAATAATTCTCCTTGTGTTTTGTCCTGTTGAATGATTGCCTACTTCCAGGTAAAACCTTTAATGAGTAACGGGAATTGCGTCTGCGTCCTAACCCTAGCTGATATTGCTGGTGAAATCTGGGAAGTTCTTGTGGGTAGGGTGTAGTGAGTACCACGGTTGAGTGTGGTCTGTCGTTACCTTGCCGACGCCACCCCGCGAGTCCCAAAGTATCACTTATAGATTATGGTTTTAGTGAGCCTGTCCCGAGTAGATTTTTTACCAAGATCAAGCATGTATGTCAATGTAATTGATCACTGAAGAGTGCCCGTGAACAACGATTTTAGAAATCTGAAATTTCCGACCACGGACCTTATTTTCTGGTTTGCGCTGGTTGGTGTGATCGTTCTTAGTGGCGCCTATGGTTCGTATCGGTTTTTTGCCGACCGGCTGATTGGCCATGCACAAGAGGATTTGCAGGGTCTCGCCAAAATAAAAACAACACAGATCGAATCATTGTTAACTGGTTGTCATGGTAATGGAGAAGTTTTTGTCGTACGCCCCTCTGTTTGGCGGACCTTGAGTGGTATCGACGTGGCGCAAGAGAGGTTACGTCTTGAAAAAGTTATTACTGATACCATGTGGGGAGATGGCTATCGTCGGATTATCGTGGTTGATACTTCTTTACAGATCGTTGCTCCCACCTCCTCCAATCCTCTTGAATTGATTGAACGCTTGGCATTGCAGAAGGCCATGCAGACCCGAGATTTTGAATTAGTCAATCTGCATCGTACCCGTGGGGATACGATCTTCTATGGCATTGCCCATCCGGTCTTTGCGAATGGTAATGAAAATGATACGGTGGTCGGGGCAGTTTACCTCGAAAGGGATGCCCAGCAGGATCTCTATCCATTGCTAGAATTCCGCTCAACTTCTTCTTCGTCGATGGAGACTATTCTCATTCAACGTGAAGGTAGTGATGTCGTATTTCTGAGTCGATTACGTTTCAAGCCAGATGCCTTGCCGCTATCGTTGCGTTTGTCCGTCGATAATGCGCTCATAGGGGCATCGCTGGATGAAGAACCCGGTCTACTGAGAGGGCTCGATTATCGGGGTGTGGAAACCGTTAGGGCCATCCAACCCGTTTCCAACACTCCTTGGATCATGGTCACGAAGATCAACCGCGCCGAGATTGAGCATCCCGCCAAAATGGTAGGAATCATCATCTTCGTGCTCGCGGTCATTTTATGGTTGTTGCTTACAAATATTTTCCGCCTATTCTGGTATCGTCGCTCATTGGGAATGGTTGTGGAACAATCGGCAATTACCAGGCGTTACGCGGCAGCACTACGAACCTCTATTGATGGTTATCTGGTCGTGGACCAATCGGGTCGCATCGTTGATAGCAATATTGCATCGATTGAGATCACCGGTTACCAAGCAGACGAATTACTTACTTTGGGAATTGCTGACCTGGAGGTAATAGCCTCGTCCGACGAAGACTATGCTCGAATGCAACGTATTATGGTGTCCGGCAATGAGCGGTTGTTGACGCGCTGGAAACGTAAGGATGGAATGATTATTGATATTGAGGCCAGTCTCTCTTTTGCCGATGGCTACTTTTTTGTCTTTGTCCGAGATATTACCGAACGTAAACAGGCAGAGGTAACCCTGCGTCGCCAACATGAACTGCTCGCGTGCATTGAACGATTGCAAAACCTATTTATTGGAGAAGGCGCCCCGGGCTTGATGTTTGATAGCATACTGATCGATATTCTGAAATTGACGAGCAGTGAATGTGGTTTTATTGCCGAATTAATGACTGATGATGAGGGGCGACCACATCAACAGATGCTGGCGATCTCCAATGTTGCCCGGGATGATGACACTCGTCATTTCTACGAGCAGCATGTCCCCCCTGGATTCCATTTTGACCAATTCGACGGGTTACATTCGGCAATCATTGTTAGCAATGACGTGATTATTTTCAATAATCCCGCGCAAGATCCGCGTAATTATGGTTGTCGATTGGCAGGGCATCCGCCTTTGAATACGTTTTTGGGTCTTCCGCTACGTCGTCAGAGAGAAATTATCGGCAGCATTGGTCTGGCCAATCGTTCGGGTGGTTATGATGAGATCTTCGTCGAGTATTTGCAGCCGATTGTTGACGTGGTTTCCCAGGTTATTACTGCCTATCATAATGAACGGCATCGTTTGGAAACGGAGGAGGCGTTGCGGCAGAGTAAGGTACGCTTTGACAGTTTGGTTAGTTGTGTCCCCGTAGGGGTCTACATATTTACCTTCCATGCCAACGGTGAGATGGGCTTTGAATACGTTAGTCCGCGTTTCTGCCAGATCTTTGATATCAGTGAGCAATTGGCGTTAGATAATTTTAACAACGTCTTCTCTATTGTTCACCCTGATGATCTCGATAGTTTGACACGTTCTAATATGGAGGCGCGTGAGACACTGGTGCCCTATCGCTGGGAGGGGCGCTTTGTTATTCGCGGGGAGACTCATTATCTTCGTATTGAATCCGATCCGACACCGTTGATGGATGGTGGGAGTCGTTGGAACGGGGTCGTTGTCGATATCAGCGACCGCAAACATAGCGAAGAAGAATTGGCGCGATCGAATGCTGAGCTAGCACAATTTGCTTATGTGGCCTCTCATGACTTGCGTCAACCACTGCGTACGATTAGTAGCTATCTTGCATTGCTCCAACAGAAACTTGCGGCCAATTTGGATGAGGATAGCGTGCTCTATATGGAGTTTTGCATCGAGGGGGCCAAACGGATGGATGCCCTTATTCTCGGCCTGCTTGAATATTCGCGTGTGGGACGAATGGAACAGGCACCGGAGATCATCGCATTGCATGATGTCATTGCTTTGGCGCTCGGGAATCTTGAGCTTTCCGTTGCAGAAGCCGCAGCAGATATCACTGTGGCAGAGGAACTACCCTCGATTGTTGGTTATCCTAGCGAATTGACGCGACTATTTCAGAATTTGATTGGCAATTCGATTAATTACCGAGCAAGGCATCGGCCACTCGGTATCAATATTGGTTGGCGTGACGAGGGAAACGATTATGTGATCTGGGTCCGTGACAATGGTGTCGGGATTGCCCTCAAGGATTTTGAGCGTGCCTTTGGTATCTTTCAGCGTTTGGTCAGTCATAATCATGAAGGTACTGGAATTGGTTTGGCCATTTGTCGCAAAGTCGTTGAGCACCATGGTGGACGCATCTGGATTGAATCCGTTCTGGGTGAGGGAAGTTCGTTCCTAATGACCTTTCCCAAGGCAAGTGTGGCATCTCCGACTGGCACCAGCGGAGAATTATCGTTAGGGAGTAACTAATGTCCGAGATTTTCGCTTCTGTCGTGAGAGACTACATGCCACACGGTATGTGTCTATTGTGGGATCCGTGGTTGCTCGGGCTGCATGTCGCATCCGATTTGGTGATCGCAACCGCTTATTTCTCAATCCCCATTGCATTGGGTTACTTCGCCTACCGTCGACGAGATCTACAGTTCCGGTGGTTGTTTGTCCTATTTGGGGTCTTCATCATGTCCTGTGGTACGACTCATATCTTGGGCGTGTGGATCCTGTGGCATCCTGCCTATTGGTTGGATGGATTGATTAAGGCAATTACTGCGCTAACCTCTTTGGTGACGGCTATTATTTTGTGGCCACTCATTCCCCGTGCGTTAGCTCTACCCAGTCCGGCCGATCTCGCTCAGGCAAATACCAAGCTGAAAGAGGAGATCAACGAACGGAAAATTATCGAGACTGCATTACGTAAAAGCGAGCAACGGCTACGTTTGCTCCTGGATTCGGTGGGGGAGGGAATCTTTGGTGTGGATCAAGTCGGACAGGTAACTTTTGTTAATCCGATGGCGATGCGTATGCTCAAAAGATCCGAGGAAGAGATAATTGGGTACCATTCTCATGGTTTATTTCACCGTTTACATGCGAATGGTTCATTCTATTCACCTGAGGATTGTCCCGTTCATGCCGCTTTGATGGATGGAGAGGCCCGTGGTGTGAATGGAGAGGTTTTTTGGTTGCCAGATGGGAGCAACTTCCCCGTTGAATATGTCTCCAATCCAATCAAGGATGGTGATGTCGTGCTGGGTGCTGTTGTCGTGTTCCGCGATATCTCAGAACGGTTGGCGATTGAGCAGTCGTTGCGTCGCGAGCGTGATTTTACCAAAGCGGTTATTGACGGACTTCCAGGAGTTTTTTATGTCGTTACTCCTGAGGGTTTATTTGATCTATGGAATAGCGAGTTAGAAACGGTCACAGGGTATTCCGCCGAGGAAATTGGCGGGATGAGTCCACTCGATTTTTTCAGGAATGAAGAAAAGACATTGATTGCTGGTGCGATAGCACAAGTATTTGCCGAGGGAGTACGCAATGTCGAGGCATCGTTAGTGACTAAACGCGGTAGCGCCCTGGCTTATTATTTCACGGGGCGGCGATTGGGGGGGGGGGGGATACTGCCCGGTTGGTTGGTGTGGGTATTGATATCTCAGAACGGCGTCAATTAGAGCGTGCGCTCCGTCAATCCAATCAGGAATTGGAACGATTCGCTGATGTGTCGGCCCATCATCTAATGGAACCTGCGCGTCGGCTTGCGACTTTTTCTCAAAGGCTGAGGGTAAATCTTGCTGGACGAGTTGATGACCCTGATGCGCTGCTCTCGCTGGATTTTATTGAGGATCAGGCGCAGCGCTTACGAGTCTTGCTCCGCGATATTCAGCTCTATCTTGTGGCAGATCGAACGCTGGGAGAGACTGAGGCGGTGGACGCGGATCGTATCGTTCACGCAGTGGTCGAGCAGATGGCCGAACCCATCCGAGAGGCGGGCGCAACTATAACGCTGGAAAAACTGCCGCCGGCCTTGATCGATGCCCCGCGCCTCTCTAATCTCTTCAGCATTTTGTTAGAAAATGCTTTGCAGTATCGTTGTACTGATCTACCCTCTGCCATTCGAATTGAGGGCAGTGAGATCAACTGTGTTGTCCAATACCGAGTTATCGATAATGGTTGCGGGATTCCTGCGCAGTATCGAGAGCGAGTATACCAAGTGTTTGAACGTCTTCATCCCGGATCCAATCAAGATAGTACCGGCATCGGTCTTTCTATTGTCCGTCGCATTGTTACCACCCGTGATGGACGGACCTGGATCGAGGAAACGCCAGGGGGCGGAACAACGGTTATTATTGAATTGCCAGCAGGAGCGTCATTATAATGAAATATTCGATTTCGCCATTTGTTGTTTTACTTGTGGAAGACCAGCTTGCCGATGCGCATTTGGTCCGTGTAGCATTAAGGGAAAATCGTATTTTAACTGACTTGCATCATGTCTTTGATGGAGTGGAAGCCTTGGAGTTTTTACATCGACAGGGTGAGCGTTACAAAAATGTGCCACGACCGGATCTCATCCTGCTCGATCTCAATATGCCGAGGATGAATGGCCAGGAATTTCTTACAGAGATTAAGAAACAAGAGGCATTTAGCGCTATTCCGGTCGTGGTGATGACTACCTCGGAGGTCGAGCGGGACGTGGTAGCGTCCTATCGATTGGGTGCGGCTGGTTTTATCGTTAAACCAGTAGACATTGCTCAGTTCATGGCTACCGTGAGAAAATTGGAAGACTATTGGTGTACTGTAGTCCGACTTCCAAAAAAGGTAGATTGATCTGGGGCGCAATAGAAAAAACACGGATTGTTGGTGTGTGTCTGCTCAATTCAAGTTGTTACCTGTGATTCAATTCGGTCGTCATTTCGGCAGGGATTGCCGGAATGACGAACCAATGGGTTGTAAATAACCGATTGGTATTTAATAGGCCTGAGGCATTGGCGAGAATCCTAAACTTCAGCCCTGTCTCTTTCTCCTTAGCGATAAAGGGAGGAAATTTTTGTCTGTTTCGTCCGATAGAGGTATATTTACACACAGATAGTGTGGTGTGGCTAGACGATCGAGGATATGGCAAAAACTGAATTGAAACTGTGTCTGGGGGCGCCATCGCGTGTGGATGGACGATCTGGGCACCTGTGGTTTCCAACCCTTCATCCCTTAGGGGGGGAGGGGGTTCTCTGTATCGCGGCGGTCACCTCCGATCGGCCCCAGGGTGTGTGGCCGGCTGCCGCCTATTGGTCCCGAGATAGTGGTTCTTCTTGGCAGAAAGTCCCCGAGGTTATCCACTATGCCTTGGCCTCGATCTTGATCAAACCGGGGGACCTTTTATTGCTGCCCTACGAGCTTGCCCCTGCCTCGTGTGTAGATCATTGCAGTGCTACAGCGCAGGGAACTCGTCTCATTCTCAAAGATAGCGGTACCGTTACCGCAACCCCGCAGCAGGTGCAATTCGATAATTTCCCCCGAGATATCGCAATTCATTCCCACGGCGGGTTGCGCATGGTGACCGGTGGCAATGTGCTCGGTCTGGCAGATGGTTCTCTATTTACCACGCTGTATGGCCGATTCATCGGGGAGGAGCGCTATTCGCTATTGGGAATGGTGAGTCACGATAATGGTTACCATTGGTCGTTTCGGGCACAGCTCGCCGACGGTTGGGACCTCCCCAATAGTCCAGAAGGACCTAGCGAATCCGCCACCATTACCGGCACTGATGGAAGATTACTTTGTCTTTATCGAGTGGGTAGTGGGGCAGGCCGGAGCTACTATCGCAGCGAAAGTACCGATGATGGCTATCACTGGAGTTCGCCACGTCCGGTATTGTGTGTGGGGTCGGTTAAACCCCAATTGATCAGTCTTGAAAACGGTACCCTACTTTTAACAGGGGGCCGACCTGGTTTGACTTTGTGGATTTCCCACGATGATGGCTTGGTCTGGCGTTCTTTCGATTTGGTGGCCCACCACAATGCCACGATGAGCGATCCTACCCAGTACTTCAAGGAGCCTTCGGCAAAGCCCAGCATAACTACCAGTTATAGTGCGCTCTGTCCGTTGGGTCCCAAAACGGCATTGGTGTGTTACGACCGGTTGGGTAATGGTTGGGGGGGGGGCTCCTGGTCCCCATGGAACTGAAGATGTGATTTACTGTCTGCGGGTGGATATTGTGTCCTCCCTTACTACCGGTGAGCATAATTCCTCAAGTGAATACAGATGAATAAATGGAGATAACTATAATGTTGGCGATACTAAAATTTTTCTTCACACAAAAAGAAACGCTCCTGGGAATACTGCTGGGATTGATGTTGGGAGTGGAGGCCCGTGGCGAAACAACTGGGGAACTATTATGGCCATTGATAACAGAAAACAAGCCCCAAGGCTCTCAATTAATTTCCGAGACACCAAGCATCCCTCCACCTGCTCCGTCTTCTCCATCACTAGAGCGGTTGTCGTTTGAACCGGAAATGGTACTGATCCCCGCAGGAAGTTTTATGATGGGCTCGCCACCCAGCGAAAAGGGTCGTGATTCTGATGAAGAACCAGTTCACCTTGTGCAGATAGCGGCCTTTGAGATGGGCAGGTACGAGGTGACCTTTGCGCAATGGGATGTGTGTGCGGATGATGATGGTTGTAGCTATAAACCTAATGATAATGGTTGGGGACGTGGCAACCAACCCATCATTGGCGTTTCCTGGAATTATGCTCAAGAATATGTGAATTGGTTGAGTCGTAAAACAGGTAAGCATTACCGATTACCGACCGAGGCTGAGTGGGAGTATGCCGCGCGCGCTGGGACTACCTCGCCCTATTGGTGGGGTAACCAGGCCAGCCATGAAAGTGCGAATTATGGAAAGGATAAGTGTTGTGATGGGTTAGCGATTGGAAGGGATCAGTGGCAATATACGGCGCCGGTAGGCTCGTTTAGTCCCAATCGCTGGGGGCTGTATGACACGGCGGGAAATGTCTGGGAATGGACGTGTTCCATCCATAAAGATCGCTATGACGGTTCAGAACAGCGTTGTGATGATGGTAAGGATTTCTCGAAAGAACCGCGAGTAATTCGTGGTGGTTCCTGGTTCGATACCCCCGAAAATATTCGCGCAGCGGTCCATGATTGGCTTACCCCTGATTACCGAGATGTTAATACTGGTTTTCGCGTCGCTAGAATGTTGATACCTTAGAACCGAGAATTTTATAATTTGTGCAATTGTAGGTAGGGACCCGAATGCAGTGAGGAATAGACCGCATTATTCGCACTGTATTCAACCAGCGATGGTCATGCCATGGTTGTACACCAAAATCAGAGAAATACATATTGTGCTAAAACATAGTCACTCGATTGATGTGGTTCGTTCCTCACTGTATCCTACGCGGGTTTGAGCTAACTAACGCAAGTTGCCACCTATTCGGTGAGAAACGAAAAGGCCTCTCTCCCTCCGGGAGGGGGGAGAAAATGGCGCTAGGTGGCGACTTGAGTTTGTTAGTCTGGAAGAACTTAGGCCATACTACCTTCCATGAATACGCAGCAAATTACCTTGATGAGGTGCTACGTTACACTCCGGAAAACCAGGACTTTCGGGGCGTGCGAGAAATTATGCGCAAGAAATAGAATGTTTCTAGAAGTTGTTCGTCCTTTCCCGTTGGGGGCGGGAGGGATTATGTTTTTCGGTTTCATCCTGACCTAGATTGCTACCTGCACAATAAGTGGAAGTCTATGATGCGTATCTCTTCGATCTTGGGTCTATGGTTTTTGATGATACTTAGCATGATTGCTTGGGGGGATACGTTACGGTTGTCTCTTGCTGCTGGAGTGGGAGTGCCATCCTCACCTGCGCGAAAGGTGGCGCTTTATGGCGTAATTATCGTAGATGGGAAAAAAATTGCTATTTTGCAAGATGGCCAATCACCTCCCCGTAATATTCGTGAAGGAGACTCTTTTGCGGGAGGCGTTATTACTGCTATTCGGTCCAATGGCGTGACCTTTCGTTATGCTGGGCAAGACTTAAATATACCATTGGGTGCAGGGCGGACAGCTACTGCTATCGAACTAGGAGCGATGGGATTGCCTGGTGGGCCACCAGTTATGTCGAGGGGTGGATTTGTAGGAGGTCCCCCTAGTTCTGAATCCATGAGACGCTATGAAAGCCATCTACGCCCCCCCCCCCCTGGGAAGGGCGTCCCCTTTCTCCGTCATTAGATCCTATGAGATCGAGTATAGTGGGAGAGCCTCCGGTGATCCCCCCTCCAGAAATGGAACCAGAACCGGAATCAGTTCCCGAACAACCCATGGAACCCGAAACACCAGAAGAAGAACCTGCTCCACAAAGTACGGAATAATCGGTCAATTATGGGTGCAGTTGTCGATGTGGCGAAATGATCAACATCTATTTTTTGTGAATTGGAACTTACGGCCAAAATCAATTTCCGCTACGTGCCGAAAAGAAAGGAAGGTGCGCTCGATAGGTTGCCTTTTCGTCCTAATACTTCCTTGGTGGAATTCATAACGAACGGGGAGTGTGTTAAGTTTCCAATTTCTCCAACTAACACGCGCATCCACCATGTCACCACTTCCCCGCAGTCTTTTGGTCACCAGTGCCTTGCCCTACGCCAACGGCCCCATTCACCTTGGTCACATGGTGGAATACATCCAGACCGACCTTTGGGTGCGTTTCCAGAAGATGCGTGGCCACCGCTGTTTTTATGTTTGCGCTGATGATGCCCACGGCACCCCTATCATGCTACGGGCGCAACAAGAGGGGATTACTCCAACGCAATTAGTAGACAGGATTGGGGCGGAACACCGCGCGGATTTTGCTGACTTTGCCGTGGGGTTTGACAATTATCATACTACCCACTCTCCAGAGAATCGTCACTACGCGCAACTCATCTATAACCGGTTGAATGATGCTGGGCTTATTGTCACTCGTACTATTCGCCAGGCCTACGATCCTCTGCGAGAGATGTTCCTACCGGACCGCTTTATCAAAGGAGGATGCCCACGTTGTGGGGCTGCGGATCAATATGGCGACGCTTGCGAGGTATGCGGCGCCACTTATTCCCCCGCTGATCTCAAGGATCCGGTTTCGGTACTTTCCGGGGCCACACCAGTGGAACGGGAATCAGAACACCACTTTTTTCGTTTGCCTGCATTGGCGGGATGGTTACGGGCTTGGGTTGAAGGTGGTCATGTGCAACCCGAGATCCTGAACAAACTCAACGAATGGTTTGCCGCTGGTCTCCAGGAGTGGGACATTTCTCGCGATGCCCCCTACTTTGGTTTTGAGATCCCCAGCGCTCCAGGTAAATATCTTTATGTTTGGCTGGATGCTCCGATTGGTTATATGGCAAGTTTTCGGAACCTTTGTGATCGTACCGCTGGATTATCTTTCGAGGAATTTTGGGGAACGGGTAGCGGCACAGAGTTGTATCATTTTATTGGTAAAGACATTGCTTATTTCCATACCCTGTTCTGGCCCGCAGAGTTACACGCGGCAGGTTTTCGTACCCCGACGGCGGTGTACTGTCACGGATTTCTTACAGTCAATGGACAGAAGATGTCAAAATCACGGGGAACATTTATCAAGGCGCGTACCTACCTAGAGCACCTTGATCCAGAATACCTGCGTTATTACTTTGCCGCAAAACTCAGTCCCAACATTGACGATCTCGATCTCAATTTAGATGATTTCATTCACCGCGTTAATGCTGATTTGGTGGGCAAGGTAGTAAATATCGCCAGTCGTTGTGCAGGGTTTATTACTAAATACTATGCAGGGCAATTATCTACAAGCCTACCCGACCCCGAATTCTATGCCGAGGTGGTTGCGGCAGGGGAGCTTATCGCGGAACGCTATGAAGAGCGTGCATTAGGGGCGGCAATGCGGGAGATCATGGCCCTTGCCGATCGGGCCAATCAGTACATTGATGCCAAAAAGCCGTGGGTCCTTGCTAAAGAGGTTGGTCGAGAGGCAGAATTACAGGCAATTTGCACCCAGGGTCTGAATCTATTCCGGGTGCTCATGACCTATTTGAAGCCAGTGCTGCCACGCACGGCGGCTCGTACCGAGGAATTCTTGCGCGACCCGTCGTTAACCTGGGAAAGTCGTCAGACGCCGTTGCTCAATCATACAATTGCGCCTTTTGAGCCGCTCCTTACCCGGGTGGATCCAAAGCGGGTGCAGGCGATGTTGGAGGCCTCCCGGGAAAATCTACTCCCCACTAAGCCGGTAACTCCAACGCCAGCACCAGTACTAGTACCAGCAAAATCAAGTAATGTGACCCCTCCAACGTTTACCACCCCGGATCCGATTGCCCCGACGATCCCCTATGAGGACTTCTCAAAGTTGGATCTGCGGGTTGCGCGTATTGCCGCCGCAGAGGAGGTTCCGGGAGCAGACAAATTGCTACGCTTGACTCTGGATCTAGGTGGCGAGACACGTACGATTTTCTCGGGAATTAGAACCGCATATACCGCCGGAGATTTAGTAGGTCGATTCACAGTGATGGTGGCCAATCTTGCTCCCCGTACTTTACGCTTTGGCGTATCCGAGGGAATGGTCCTAACTGCTGGACCAGGGGGAAAGGAAATATTTCTGCTATCTCCAGACCAAGGGGCCAAACCGGGTATGCGGATAAAGTGATCGTGACGGTTCGTTCTTTCCTGACAGAAGAGTAGGAAAGGGCGACCAGAAATGGAATGCCATCGATGATGTATGTCTAGTAGATTGAATTAATAATTTCTTGACCGTCTTCTCTCTGGCCGTTGCGATGGTAGGTGAGTGATTACCACTATTCCGACCTAGATTGTTCCGAGTGGTCATTTATAAGTTGTTAGGCCGTTATTTCGATAGAGAGTGTTGGAATGGGGGTTGGATTGAGTTATAGGTAGCCGCTCGGGTTAGATTCTTACTCGGTTAATTCTTTCGATTTCCGCCATAGGCGTCACCACCGTTATGCACCTGAAAGCTCCCACAGAATTTTCGCCGAAGGATTCATCGCTGCTTGTCAGAGGACGGCTGCCTACGATGTATGACCTTCCCAGCGAAGACCCGGAGGAACCTGGTTTGCCAGATGTCTTTCATATCCTTCTATACATTCTTAAAACAGGCTGTCAGTGGAATTGCCTACCACATATCTAACCCAAGTTGCCACCTATTCACAGCTACCAGATTTCTTCCAAGAGTGGCGATGTGATATAACTTCATACAAATCAATCCACTAAATACCTTTGGAGAAATAAGATGGAAGAGATGATTATCGTAACATATTGTGTTTGCGACGATTTGTTGAAGGCGGCAGGGCATCGCGATGATCCCCAGTGCCAGGTAAGTGATGCTGCGGTCTGCACTCTTTCCATAGTTGCAGCAAGAATATTCTGTGGAAATTTTGAGAAAGCCAGACGTTTTTTTATTGAATATAAATACATTAACGAGATTAGCCGAAGCCGATTGAATCGGCGTATCCATCGGTTATCACCTGTTTTTCTTGAAATATCAGAAATGCTGGCGGAAATATGGAAAAATGAAAACTCTAGTGGTATCTATCTAATAGACCTTATCGGAAACCTCCTCATCACCCACCACAGTCAATATAAATCATG
>CAUYTY010000251.1 GCA_963575655.1 Gammaproteobacteria bacterium
CCCCGCCGGTAACGACTGCGATTCGCTGGGTCATATTTGTATCTCTTTACTTTGGGTTAGGGTGAATTTTCAGGCACGGGAAAACGAGATTCGGAGGTGTTGGTACGTCGCACCATCGTCCCCCCCCTCACGATCGGAGGGGACTGGACACAACCATAGCTAACCCAAGTTGCCACCTAGCGCGCCCTTCTCCCCTCTCCCGGAGGAAGAAGGGCTTTTCCGTTTCTCATAACTTGAATTATTGCGTAAGTAACAACTTGAATTATCCAGGCTTTGGATTAACGTTCAATGGCTACTGCTACGCCCTGACCACCGCCGATGCACAGGGTAGCGAGCCCTTTCTTGGCGTCGCGTTTGATCATCTCGTGAATTAGCGTAACGAGGTTACGCATTCCAGAGGCCCCGATTGGGTGGCCCAGGGCGATAGCTCCACCGTTGACATTGACCTTGGCGAGGTCCCAGCCCATATCGCGATTGACTGCAATGGCCTGGGCGGCAAAGGCCTCATTGGCCTCGATGAGATCGAGTTGGTCAACCTCCCAGCCCGCCTTGCGTAGGCACTTGCGACTAGCAGGGATCGGTCCAATGCCCATCACTGCGGGATCGACACCTGCACTGGCGTAGGCGGCAATTCGAGCAATAGGAGTCAGTCCCAGAGCCTTGGCCTTGGTTGCGGAACAAAGCAATACCGCAGCGGCCCCGTCGTTGATACCAGAGGCGTTACCGGCGGTTACGGTCCCATTTGATTTGAAGGCCGGACGTAGCTTGGCGAGGGAGGCAGCGGTAGTGCCGTGACGCGGGAATTCGTCAACTGCGAAGCGGATCGGGTCCTTTTTGGGGACAGGGATCTCGACAGGGGTGATTTCTTCTTTGAAACGATTGGACTTTTGCGCGGCTTCGGCTTTCTGTTGTGACTCAGCGGCGAAGGCGTCCTGATCCTCACGACTGATGCCGTAGCGCTCGGCGACGTTCTCCGCAGTGCAGCCCATGTGGTAGTCGTTGAAGATGTCCCACAGGCCATCCTTGATCATGTGGTCGATGAGTACCCAGTCGCCCATTTTTTGGCCGTTACGGCTATTGGGAAGCAGATGGGGGGCCATACTCATCGATTCCTGGCCACCGGCAATGATGATATCCGCATCACCACAGCGGATGGCCTGTACCCCTAGGTGGAGGGTCTTTTGGCCGCTGCCGCAGACCTTGTTAAGGGTCATGGCCGAGACCTCGACGGGGAGTCCGGCCCCCAGACAGGCTTGACGGGCGGGATTCATGCCGACACCGCCGGTGAGGACCTGGCCCATGATGACTTCATCGATCTGGTTGGCCTGGATTCCGGTATCCGCCAACAGGGACCGAATAACCGTGGCCCCAAGGGTACTGGCGGACAGAGCGCCCAGTGTCCCGCCAAATTTGCCAATGGCTGTACGGCGGGCGGCAATGATGACTACGTCCTCCATTTTGTTCTCCTCTGCTTGTGCTTGGTTGGAAAAGCGGCTATCGCATCGTCGGGCACATCACGCGCCGAGACCTATCTCTCGGGGGGATTGTGGGACCCCGAATTGTAGGCACTCGGCGGATGCGATACCAAGCAGAGTTTTTATCCAGCCCCCCACCTTCTCCATGGTCGGTAGCCCTAGGCAGAGTACCGATCGCAAAATCGTAGATTTTGCCGGTGGTTGGCTTGAGAATGGGGGCTGTTCAGACAACCTTACCCATCTTTTCCTTGGCCTTGCTGGCGTTTTGTTCTGCCCAATCGGATAGTTCTTTCTGGGTTTTATTGGCGAGGACCACGAAAGCCTCAGCGCGCCCCGTCAGTTTCTTGGAAAACTCGTTGGCGAGTTCACTCTGATCGGACAACCACTTTTGGGGGTCTTGTACGTTACCCATGAGTTGTACCTGACGTGCCCCCAGGTCGAGGTAATCGCGAGCTAACTCGAGCTGCTGACGGGCGGTCTGCTCCATCGCACGGGCGGAGAGTTCGTTGAGCTTCATCATCGGCTCGGCAGCTTCTTTGGTCAGGGTTACCCATTGCTCAAAGAGTTCATTTTTCATCGTAAGTTACCTTCTAGGTTGAGTGTCAATTTAGTTTGACCCGATTCTGGGTCACTTGCGGGTCGATTCCTTATGTTGCGTTGCAGCATAACGATGAGCGAACCTGGTGTCAACACCCAATCTATCGGGATTCCTCAAGTGTTGCGATGCGTCATAAGGATGTTGTACGCTACCCCAAGATGGGGGGGACGAGGTTGTGACTCGATTCGGATGGCATCCTCCCCCCGTATTCTGCTGCGGCCCAATCATGGGTCGCTGGATCCGCCAGGAACCTCGTGCCTCCTACCCCCTTTCTCATGGCTAGATGAGGGGAGTAGGGTGCGGTGGCTGAAGCGACGAACGAGGTCCCCATTCGCATCGTAACCGCTCGCCCCCTCGCAACCGGAAGAAGCGGACGGTTACTGCGCACCCAACCTTAAATGAAGAGAAGTGCACGATGACTAACACTACTGAGGCTGCCAATGCCTGGGGCGAGGCGTGGCTCAATACCCAGCGCAAATATCTAGACACCTGGATGAACTTGGGGACAGAACTTGCCCAACGTGGATCTGAAGTTTTAGGGCAAGGCACCAAACGTGACGAGTCGCCCGCCAATCCTTTTGCCACCAATCCTTTCGCGGCCAATCCCTTTAGTGTTGGTATCGAACAATGGTGGAAGTTGATGGCCCCCGCCCTGCCGGATGAGAGTCGTCAGGCGGCAGGTCGCCTGATGGATATGAATAAGGGTTACCTGCAAATGGGTGAACAGGTCTGGAACCTAGCTCATACCATGCAAAATGCTGCTAAGGCCGGCCAGGATTGGCAGCAGAAGCTCCAGGACCAGATCAAGGCCTGGCAGGCAAGTTTCTCTTGCCAGAAAGAAGGGACTGCGGGCTGGAATACCCTGTGTGGTCTACCACTGCAACACTGGCGGCAGCTTTTCTCGTCCTATTCGATGATGCCGGGCGATATGGAAAAGAATCTGCGCGGTACTGGTCCGTTGGGTGCCAATACCCTGCAACATGCCCTTAAGGGAGTGCTTTCCACCCCAGCCGTCGGTTATACGCGGGAGGTACAGGAAGATTGGCAGGAGTGGGGACGGTTGTGGTTAGAACATATCCAAGTGATGCAGAAGTACGAACAATTGCTGGCGGGGGTGGGCAGCCGCACGGTGGATCTGATCGGTACGCGCATCATGGACATTGCCAAGGAAGGAAAAAACATCGAGTCTCTGCGTCAGGCCTATGACCTATGGGTGGATTGTGCCGAAGAGGCCTATACCGAGCTAGCGAATAGCAGCGATTTTATTGCTACTCAGGCGCGGCTCACCAATACGCTGATGACGGTGAAACATACTGAGCAGAAGATGGTGGAGCAGTACCTCAGTGGTTTTAATCTGCCGACTCGAACCGAACTCGATACTGCTCACGAACGTATCCACCGTTTACGTCGTGAGGTCCGTCGCCTACGACATCGTTTGGAGGATTCAGGCGTCGAAGAATTACACAAAAAGATCGACCAATTACGTGATGAGGTGCGTGCGCTACAGACGGAATCGGCCCAAGTCGCTACGCCCGCACAACCTCCTCGTAAATCCACCGCCGCCACCCCCAAGAAGGAGGGCTAGACCATGTTTCCACGTCCCGATCAGATCCTCCAGGAGGTGGCAGAATTCAATGCCAAACTCGCCAATAGTTTCTCCAGCCTGAACAAGGTCGGAAGTATTGATGTGGGTATGACCCCCAAGGAAGCAGTATACGAGGAGGATAAACTCGTCCTCTATCGCTATAAATCCGTGGTCGATAAGCCGCATCGTATTCCCTTGCTGATCGTTTATGCTTTGGTCAATCGTCCCTACATGACCGATCTACAAAAGGATCGTTCCTTGGTCAAGGGGCTACTCGATGAAGGGATCGATGTCTATCTCGTGGATTGGGGATATCCCGATGGGGGTGACCGCTTCCTTGACCTTTCTGATTACATCGACCTTTATCTGCATCACTGCGTTGATCACATCTGTAAGGCGCACAATCTGCCAAAGATAAACGTGCTGGGCATCTGTCAGGGGGGCACCTTCTCTTTGTGCTATTCCGCCCTGCATCCTGAGCGGGTTCAGAATCTGATCACGATGGTGACGCCGGTGGACTTCCACACCGAGGACAACCTACTTTCTAAGTGGGCGCGCCAACTGGATGTGGATATGATGGTGGAGACGCTTGGTAATATTCCTGGCGAATTGCTCAACTGGAGTTTTCTATCGCTCAAGCCGTTTCAACTGACTGGACAGAAGTATTTGAGCATGGTGGACATTATGGACAATCCTAAGAAGCTGCAAAACTTCTTGCGCATGGAACAGTGGATCTTCGATAGCCCCGATCAGGCTGGTGAGGCGTTTCGAGAGTTTCTCAAGTATTTCTTCCAGCAGAATCGACTGATACACGATACGCTTGACATCGGTGGAAAACCGGTACGGCTTGCCAATATCACCATGCCGGTATTCAATGTCTACGCCACCCAGGATCACCTTGTCCCGCCAGCGGCCTCGTTGGCCTTAGAGGGCAAGATTGGGACCAAGGACTACACCACCTTTACCTTCGACGGTGGCCATATTGGTATCTATGTGAGTGGGCGCGCCCAGAAAGAGATTCCCCCCGCCATCGCCAATTGGATCAAGGCGCGGGATTAAATAACCCGGGTTAATCCAAGTTGTCACCTACAGTCTCAATCTGTAATTCTTTCCAGACAGATGATCTTTATGATCGCCCTCCCCCCAAACTCCCCCCTCCCAACGGAGGGGGTTGGGGGGAGGGCGATCAGAAAATTACTCAATGCAGGTAGCAACTTGGATTATGCTAGGATTCTAGCCAGTTACTTGGTAAGTGATATGAGTTGTCTGTTGGCAAGATCTTACAAGACGAATACGAGAGGATTTAATCCGCGTAGGATGCGGTGAGGAACGAACCGCATCATTCGCATTATTCCTACCTGAAAACGGGGTCAGAGTAAACCTAAATTAACCCAAGTCGCCACCCATTCGCTCTTCTGTGGGTGCAACCTAGGTTAATTTAGGTTTACTCTGACCCCGTTATTCGTGTTGAACTTAATGGCGGTGTCACTCCAGCGTCACGACTTGGTGGTAGTTTACCCCATTATTTTTATTCAGGAGATTCCAATGAAGTGGTTTACTGTTGGGCTTGCCTTGTTGGGCGTTTTGGTTGCGCCGGTTGGTGCTGCGGGATTGATCGAAGAGGCTGGTGGGTTACCGGTGTTGTTTCCCAACACACGTTTGAATACGGTCACACTCGATGCGTTGATCATCCGTCCAGATGATAATCAGCGTCATCCACTAGCGGTCCTTAATCATGGCTCTCCCCGCAATGCCGACGATCGTGAAGGCATGAGTCCGCGCAATATGCGTATCCAAGCCCGTGAATTTGCCCGTCGTGGTTGGGTGGCGGTGACCTTTATGCGGCGTGGCTACGGTGCGTCCGGGGGTGAATTCGTAGAGGACATAGGAAAGTGTGAGTCTCCCGATTATGAAAGGTCCGGGCGAAGGTCAGCGGAAGATGTGCGAGCGGTAATTGTGGCGATGAAGGAGAAGCCTTATGTGGACGGCGCCAAAATCATTAGCATTGGTCGTTCCGCTGGAGGTTTCGCCACTGTAGCGTTGTCTGCTGATCCTCCTCCCGGTTTAGTTGCTGCTATTAGTTTTGCCGGTGGTCGCGGATCTTCCCGGCCTGATGAAGTCTGCGTTCCCGACAAATTAGTCGATGCCTATGGCACCTTCGGCAAGACTTCGCGCGTTCCTATGCTATGGGTCTATGCGGAAAATGATCATTTCTTTTCTCCAACCCTGGCCAAACGATTTTTCACCGCTTTTACCGAAGCTGGTGGCCAAGCCGAGTTTGTTGCTACTCCCGCATTTGGGGGGGATGGGCACAAGCTGTTTTCGGAAAAGGGACTGCTGATCTGGGGGCGATATGTCGATAATTTCCTGGCGCGGCACCAACTCACCCTGGTGAGTCAGCTCCTCCCCATCCGCGATGAGGCTTCAGTAAATTATCCCAAGGGGTTGGGTTCGCAAGGTAAGGAGGCATTTCTCAAATATTTGGATGGTGCTGAGCACAAGTCATTCGTCATGGCAAATGACGGCCATTTCGGTTGGCGTACTGGACAGAAGAGTGCCGAAAAGGCGGTCGAGGAGGCCTCAGAATATTGCAGGAACAACACCAAAAAACCATGCTTTGCCGTAATGATTGATGACGATCCTGTTGAGTAAGAAGCAAAGAAGCCCTTCGCCACAAGATTCTGAAATACCCATGTGATTCCACGCTGCCACCATCCAAGTAACGGGGTCAGAGCAAACTTAAACTAACCCAAGTCGCCACCTATCCGCCTTTCTGTTGGTGGTGGTAATCTAGATTATTTAACCCAAGTTGCCGCCTATGCGGTGAGGAACGAAAAAGCCCCTCTCCCTCCGGGAGGGGGAGAAAGGTGCGCTAGGTGGCAACTTGGGTTAAGTTAAGTTTACTCTGACTCAAATAAAACCGGGGAATCCCGTCAACTAATCGCGAAACGATGCCATAGCGTCGAGGATTGGTTTTCAACCGCACGGGCCGCCTCTTCCCGTGTGTAGAAGTGCCCGCCACGAATAAAGCCGGCCACAATGCTCGACTTCACCGCCGTGATGTGACCCTTTCCATCCCGGGCTACCGCTAGATTGGGCGGTAATCCATCTAAGAGGTGACAAGAAGCGGGGGAACCATCTCCGTGACAGGAGGGGTAGATCGCACCTGTCTCCAAATCACAAAAGGCCGGTTCAAAGTGAAATTGTCGGTTACCCTGACTAACACCACCGGTGCCTTGGAAAAACCTGTTCTCCCGCCACAGACAGTACCGAGTGAAGAACTGCTTCATCAGTGTCCCCGAGAAACCCCGCCCTTGAGGGCGGGGAGGAAAGGGGACGGTTTTTTCCGCCCCATTGGATAGCAAAATCTTTAAAGTTGCCGGTCTTTCCCGGCTGTCAGCCCGTAAGGGCCTAGTGACGCACACCTTACGGTGTGGCTCCCCTCGCCAATGTTGCAACGCAGCTTCGATTCTTGCGAACCTTGCAGCAGACCGTTTCGTGCGTACCCGTCGCGTGTCTGCTTCTGCTGCTTTCAGAGCTTGGAGTTGAGGAAGCGCCCCAAGGTGAGTCTTGTACTTCGTTGCAACGTAGTCCGATTTCTCGGACTAAGGCTGGTCAATCTCGGGCTTGCTTTCACAAGCCCCGGGCTTTAGCCCGGGGTGATTGACAGGCTTCTATAAGGACGTTAGCTTTCGACCACAAACAACAGCGATTACTATTTGTGTTCGAAAACAGTTAATTGCGATTATAATCGTGTAGGCAGGAGGCAAGAAAATACGGAACCACCAGCCATACCCCAGTGTTCTATCGACGTTGGCCAACAAAGTCGTGACCCCAACAACCTATCAGCAAGCACAGATGGGTAATATTTCGGCATTAGAGACCGAGATACAATAGGGAAATTCCAAGGGATAGCAATCGGGGATATTCCCTCTCCCACTATGGATAGCATTGAAATGAACACCAATAGGCAATCGGTGCAACCGGCATCAGTGGAGGTCAACGATAAGCAATGGTTGGGCACGAGTAAAGTAGTGGTGTAAATTAGCGGGGTGCCGTTGCCCGATGGTAACCCCCTCCGGCCCCCCTATTTGATTGACCCAACGATTATCACATCCATCTACGAGTCGAGGTATCCGCATGAAATTTCGTCCGATGTTGGCAGTCGTTCTGGCCCTCTTCGTCTCTGCGGGGACGTGGGCGGATGACATCGCGGACCAGATTGGACGCGGCCTCAGGGCCTACAACGCTGCTGGCTACGCCGATGCCATCCAGGAGCTACAGTTCGCCGTCGCACAGATCCAAGAGAAGCTCAACGCTGGCTACTTGGCGCTCATGCCCGAACCCCTATCAGGTTGGCAGGCGGACCCCGCCGAGGCCCAGACAGCGGTAGCCCTCATGGGTGGAGGCACCCATATCTCGCGCCATTACCACAACGACAGCGCCCAAGAAGTGACCCTAGAAATTGCTATCAATTCCCCGTTGATCCAAAATCTAAATCTGATGCTGTCCAATACTGCGGTGTTCAGCTCCGATCGAAGCATTAAACCCTATCGCTTCGACGTATACCGTGGAGTGCTACGCAAGGAAGGAACAACCCGAGAGATCAGCGTTCTGGTAGGCAATCGCGTGATGGTCAAGGCAACCGGCCAAGACCTCAAGGACGAGAAACCTCTCGAAGCCTATCTAAAGACCATGGACCTGAAAAAGGTCGCCACAGCCATAGGTGATTAGGCTTTCCGCCCTGAATCCCACCATCCATCATTCCCACGCGAAGCGTGGGAATGATGTAACAGAATTGGTAACTGTTTGTTATAAAACAGAATTCCTTAACTTAATGGCAGTGACGCTCCCGCGTGGGAATGCACTCTCCCCCGCTCTATGTGAGCAGTAACGCTCTATATCTATGTCCCATACCCAAGCCATTTACGATTTCCTCCTTGGCATCCCTCGGGGACGAGTTGTCTCCTATGCTACCATCGGTAAATTATTTGGACTTCATCCACGAACGGTCGCAAACCTTCTTCGTACAAATACGCACCCTGAAACTTACCCCTGCTATCGAGTCGTATGTTCAGATGGGCGACTCTCTGGGTACAACCAAGGAATTGACAAGAAACGCCATCTTCTCGAAAAAGATGGCATCCCGGTAATCAATGAACGAATTTCGAAGAGATACTTTTGGTCCCCAGAGATATAAGGAGGGTAGGCCCCACAAATTACGTACCACCACATGCTTTGATTAAATTTCCAGGATTTTTCAACTTACGCAGAATGTAAGACCTGCCCTCCTCAGAATTTCTTAGAATTCCTTTAGGCACCGCAATATTTCTTGTATTTCTTGCCACTACCACAAGGACAGGTGTCGTTACGACCTGTCTTTTCCTGTTTTAGATGCTTCAGCGTATTAATAGCAGTGGGTGTATGTCCCATTTTCAGATTATGCATCCCTATCTGTTTGATCGCGTTGCATTCCTTCTTAAATACAGCCTACCGATTCTATAAATTCATATTATTGGTTTAACGGATAGAGTCGGGTAATCCGTCCAAAGTTCTGGATATCCAGGTTGACTTCCACCGCTAAGGGCAAGTCTTTGAAAAGATCAATGGCCTGCGGGGAAGAAAGGGGTTGGAGGGTATTCTCCAAAGGCCATTGGTCGTGCCACCCCCCTGCCCTATCCATAAAACGGAAAATTAGACCGTCCACTCGATCAAGTAGAGGTTGCGAGAGCGGGGTACTGTCCTGGGCACGATCCAGCGCCTGCCAAGAGAGACGTATCAACCAACCATCCTGAACGGTATAACCGACCCGCTGTAGAGAGGATCGAGAAAAACCGCCGGGGTTACGTCTACCGCCACGGGTAAATTCTAACCCTTGCCTGCCGCGCAACCCCCCCCCCCAGAAAACTCAATTGCTTGTCACCGTATTCGTCTCGAATTGAACGATTCACCACCTGAACTAGATCCCGGGAAATGGTAGTCACCGCTGTTTGAATTCTGGTGAGACGCTCGACCTGAATTGCCGCGTAGCGACTGCTACTCAGTACCGTATTGAGACCACCATAGGCCATAGCCGCCAACACCGCAAAGATGGCGATGGCGATCAACAATTCAAGCAGCGTAAAACCACGCTTAGGAAAAGACGCTGGGTAGGTCATGGCGTCAAACGTGGGCGACCAAGGAAGGCAGTGGCTATGGCAATGGCATCGGTGTCATTCTTATGCGTCCGTACCTCCACATCTAGGCGCCGTAGGTCTTTGTCTACCGTCTGAGAAACAATCGCCCGCCAACGCCACTCAAATCCTGCCTGCGTTGCAGCCCCTTCGCGTTTACCAATCTGTGGCCATTCCTTCTGGAGTTGATATTCCGCCACCTGATTCATCGCTACCCAATGGGCAAGGGTTCGATCTCGTAAATAGGTGGCATTGTTGGCATAGCTACTAATCCCCTTGACCGCCGCCGCCAAGGAGATCGCCAGAATCGCCAGGGCGATTAGCACTTCCAGCAAGGTAAAACCAGCTCCGTGTTGGTTCATTACACGCCTCTAAAAACTATACGATATCTGCACACACTATCAATGTGAAGGCCCTTTCTGTAACCGTTCACTCCCTCTAACCTCACCCCCTCTCTTTAACAGGAGAGGGGGAATAAAGGAAAAATAACTTAATTCACTGCCTTATCTCCCCCTCTCCTGTTAAGGAAAAGGAGCCGGGGGGTGAGGTGGCGAGTTAGGGGGAAAGTGAACAGTTATCCGTTTCTTGTTATTTTCTAGCGCCCCTAGTTCGGGAACAGGCAGATGCCAATAATGCCGCGCCTCCTCTCGCCACGATTGCACCGTAAGTGGCTCTTCTGGCCCCAGGTGTAATTCAATAGCTCCCTGATACGCTGTATTGAAAGGTTGCACACCAGCGGCAGCATAACGAGCCGCGACATCAGGGTGAGGAAAGCCAAAACGGTTGTGATAGCCGGTGGAGTAGATGACCACCTGGGGCGCGACCGCAGCCACAAAGGCCGGCGTCGAGGAACTACGACTGCCGTGGTGGGGGGCCACCACCACCGTGGCGCGTAGGTCTTCCGGTGTATTGAGCACTCGTTGGGCCTCCGCCGCACGGCTGATATCTCCGGTCAACAACAACGCTCCCCCTGACCAAGTAATGCGCAGTACGCAACTTCCATTATTACCAGTAAATTCATTCTCTGTGGATGGATGAATCACTCGAAAGTTGATTCCATCCCAATCCCAGGTCACACCGCGCAGGCAAGGTTCAGCGTTTGGAATTGCCCCCAACAGACGGGTGACCGGCAGCGCGGCGCGTAGCGAAGCCGTACCTCCACTGTGGTCACTATCGGCGTGGCTCACCAGCAACGTGTCTACCCGTTGCACCCCCTCATGACGCAGAAAGGGCGCCACCACCATTGCGCCAAGGTCGTGCCCAGGGCCATAGCGTGGACCGGTATCGTAGACCAGGGTATGCGTAGCCGTCCGCACTACGATACTAAGCCCCTGACCTACATCCAGAATGGTGAGCCACAGCGTCCCCGGCGGTGGTCGCGGTGCTGGCAACAAAAACAACGGCGCTATGCCAATCAGCCCCAACCAGCGACTTGGAAGACCACGCGGGGCGAGTAACAACAAAACCCCAGCCATCGCAATCACTACCGCCCAAACCGGTGGTGCGGGTGGCGACCAAGTGGCCCAGGGCAGGGTGCTAAAGAATTCCAACACCGGCCACAGTCCCGCCAACGAAAAGTCCGCCCAGGTCAGCAGTTTACCGCCCAAAATTGGGGCAAACGGTAGGAGCAGGGTACCGACCAATACCACCGGAACTGTCCCCACTTCCAACCAGGGGATGGCAATCAGATTGGCCAAAGGGGAATAAACGGCAACACGCTGAAAGAGGGCAAGCAGCAGGGGTAACAGGCCCACCGTCATCCCCCACTGGACTCGTCCAAGGGCACGCCAGTGTGAGGGATGACCAATGCGTCCCATCATTCCGTAGAAAATGAGCGCCACCGCCCCGAAAGATAACCAGAATCCCGCCTCGGTGACGGCCAGTGGGTCCCACAACAGGACCGCAAATAACGCTTGATTCAGGGTACGAACCGGTCGCAGAGCCCGACCAACGAGCACTGCCCCCATTGCGACGGTCACCATTAGCGCTGCTCGCTGGGTAGGGACGGGAGAGCCCGCCAGGGCAGCATAACCAATCGCCGCCAATATGGCCGCCATCGCCCCCACCCGAGGTGCGGCCAGCCACAGCGGCGCGCGTCCCGCCCACGCCCAAAGGTGACGCACCACAAAGTAGGCCAACCCCGCGATCAAAGCGATATGCGAACCAGAAATGGCCAGCAAATGGATGGTGCCGGTACGAACCAACGTATCCCACTGTTCGGGAGTGACCGTCGTTGTTTCGCCAATGGCTAGCCCCTGCAACAATCCTAGATAAGGGCTATCGGGTCGCGCCTGAGCAATGGCCGTAGCCAACTCCTGTCGCAACCGACCGACGGCGTAACTCCAGTGGCCCGCGTCGAGACGCGCCGCCTGCGGATAGGGGCGTACCGCACCCTGGGCACGGATCCCGTTATGGAACAACCAACCCTCCCGGTCGAAACCACCGGGATTCATCAGGCCATGGGGACGTTTGAGACGCACAGTCAATCGCCAACGCTCCCCCACCACCAAAGGGGATGCCCCGTACCAGGACAGATACACTCGTCGCGGCCAAGACCGCGTCTCTCCATCCATGGTCAAGGTCAGGCTATCCAGGTTAAACCAAGTCCCACTCTCAAAAACTTTCGGGAGAGAGGCAATGCGTCCTTCCATCACCAGATCCCGCCCCTCCCATGCGGTGGGTAGACGTTCGGCGAGCATCGTATAGCCGTAAAACCACGCCCACAGAAAACCCGTCGCCGCCCCGGCCACCCAGCGCAATAGGCACAATCGCCACCAAACCGGCAAAATTATAACGAACAGAAGAAGGCCCACCCCCGGCCCAGGAAGGTCCGAGAGTTGCTGTAAAAACCAGTCACCCAACAAAAAGGCGATAACCAGTTGCCTCTCCCCAGTAGTAACCTCGGAAAGATATTTCCGATTTAGGAATTCTGCATAGCTAATTCGCGCCTACCACTCATAACCCAAATGGCTAGCTACAAATGGCAAAACCGAACACCCCGGCACTCCCTGCCGGAATGTTGGGAATAGGTGGCAGATTAAATTAGAACGGACTCCACGATGGCGCCCGGGAGAAGCGTAGATAACCAATATTTAGGCTAGTCCGCAACCCCATCCCCAGGCGAATAGGAATCAAGATAATATTATTAGATTCCAGGTAGGTTGCACTCATTCCTGCGTAATAATATAGGCCAGTTTCTACTCCAGGGAAGCCCCGGAAAATGGCCTCCGTACTGGGCAGATTGTAAACCAAGATGAAAACCTTGGAACAATTTAATCCCTGATCAAAACCAATCGAGGGACCTTGCCAAAAAATCCGCTGTTCATCATCGCGACCATAGGCCTTCATTATCCCGTCGCCGTAGCGTACGCCAAAAGTAATGGCGAGACCAGATTCTTGCCCCTTTATATAAGCATTGGGTTTACCCTGGGCCTTGAAGGCCTCGGCCAAAGATCTAGCGAGCCCCTCAGAAGCCTCGCCAAAAAAAGCAGCGGCCTCTTGTTCGATCGTTATTTGTTCGTAGCCCTGTTCTGAACGTGTCGTAACAGGGGGTATCGCCCCTGAAGGTGGAATAGCAACCGATGGAGAAGCTGCCGAGGATGGTGCCGCTGCAAAGGAAAATGCTGCAAACAACATTGCAACGAAAAAGAACAAAACGCGCCAATGAATCATGAAATATCTCCTCATTCTGCAAAGTTACACGCTCTTAAAATGAGCCGCACGTGAACATATTAATCTGTACTTGAAACCTTAATTTCAGTGTTAGGCGGCGACTCAACAAGGTTATCAACATTAGACCTTATCGGAAACCTCCTCATCACCCACCACAGTCAATATAAATCATGAGGTTGCGTTGTCCGGCAGAGCTAGGTAGGGGGTTTCCGATAAGGTCTATTCTATCCCTCCATACCTCTCGTCTGGGTAGGGTACCCTCCCGGTGGAGATATTCGATTACATCACCAAACAGGTAAGGCCGGGATTTTCAGCTCAACGTAAACCCACTCTCCGCGCGCGAGTATAACAGACATTATCGGTGAACCATTAACCTTCCCTCTTTATCTTTGGGAAGAGCGCAACGAAGGGGGGCAATGATTCAAGCCCCACCGAGACATAATGAGACAACCCAGGGAAACTTTGGGTCTTGGTACTCCCTGCCGGAACGATGAATAAGTAGTCGCGTGGATTAATTTAAATCCTCTGGTCTTAAAGCAAGCGGCAGTCTAATTACGATAGCTTCATAAGATAGAAACTCAGGTATCATTTGTAATCTGCCCTCTTCTTCTCCATAATAATTACTAAGCGTTGCCATCCCCTCCGGCGTTACGATCAGCAATACGCCATTCCCCAGGCGGTTAATCCGAGAAATTACTTCTCTATCTAGTCGAGAAGGCAGAATTCTAACTTGAGAGTTTATAAAATAGCGAAGCACCATTGGTCGGGAGAAATCAGAAATCACTACAGAATCGTTAGGCGGTAGTTTCAGCTTCTTATATACTGTCTTTATCCAATCAATGTTTGAACTTACTGTCAAGTTGAGGTAGCGCGATTGGATATTAGCAAAGGATGACGAGGGATATTGAGCATCCTGCGCCTGCGACGCAGCAACATAAGCGATTGAACCCTGCATCATCGATAAAATCCCCCACAGAAGAAAAGGCAAGAACACCCAAACATGACCGGTTAATTGTCGCAACCAGATCGCGATCACAATCACCTCTAATACTATAAAAAGAATCGCGGGACTAATCAGTCGTGTATCTAAAGAATCGAATTCTTTCCACGCGCCTAATTCAACGATCCCCCCTAAATAACATCCAGCCCATAACAACGGCCATAGAATATCATGGCGAGTTAATTCCTTGTTATTCGAGATCGAGTGCCTACGATACAGAAAAATAATCAGCCATATCAGTATTGATACAATCACCACCGGAACATACCACATCGCCCAGCCGAACAGATGATAACCTAAGATATCCCCAACTGTGGCAAGATTCTCCACAATGGTTTTCTCTGATCTAGCACGGACTACACCACTAATTGACCCCATTAGCTCAAGGTTGCGAAGAAATATTGGCAACATTGCCAACACTACACAACTGCTCACCCCCAATACCTTCAGTAAATTCCTAAACTGGGTTTGACCCGGCAACCACACCATCATGATCAAAGGCAACAAAAATATCAATCCAACGTAGCGTGTATAACAAGTAGCAATTAAAAATATGGTGGCAAGGATAAGATAACGCCCTTGCCCGTGTTTCCTGTACTGGTAACCGAAAGAATATGAGATCAATATTAATGGGAGAAAGAGAGTTTCGCTCCAGGCATAGGCATATATTACCGCAATTGATTTTTGGAGAAACAATAACAAACTCCCAATCACTACCCCAAGAAGAGGGACACCCAATTGTGACAACAGCCACGCAAAGGTTAGGACAAGAATACTCAATGCTGTCCAATTAAAAAATCGTGCGCCCCGTTCAGGTGAGTTATTGACCAAGTAGGCAGCCAACGCCACCGGATACAGTGGTGGCCATGCGGTCATAGGACTATCTGTTGACTCCGACGCGACATCAAAATTCGGCACACTTACCCCCTGACCACGAGTAAGACTCTTCGCCGCATAAAGGTAATATAATGAATCGGGAGAAGTAGCAATTCCATGAGGAGTCAAGGAAAAAACAACGAGGCCACTTATCGTAATTATCAATAGACTCAGCACCAGCACACGTAATATACGTTCAAAAACAGTCGTCATGAAATAATCCAAGTTGCCCGTCATGTTTGCCTATATCTCGTGATTTCTTACCACCGGACGAAAAATAACTGTTCACTCCCACCCAACGGGAGGGAAAGTGAACAGTTACGACGAAAAGGTCAGTTGGTGACGACCAAACCTGACAACGTACCATTGTAAATATTTACTAACCAATATAATCACCTTGAAGATATCCTCTCGATAGAGGATGATAAATAACCCAAGTTGCTACCTATTCAAAATTCGGGATCGCATCCAATCGTCCCCCCTC
>CAUYTY010000252.1 GCA_963575655.1 Gammaproteobacteria bacterium
GGGCGATGATGTGGTGGCGATTTTTGACTTTCCGCCGTCGTTCCCTGTATTTGTCCTCAATCTCAGAAAATCAACAGGTTATCCCGTATTCCACTTGAATCTTGTTTCGATGAATGGAGCTTATCGAGTTTCTGCGTGGGACTGCGTCTCCAACCATTACCATCAATTTTTCCTAAAATTTAACCTGTTGAATACTCAGCACATGAGTGGTACCGTGCTGGCCGTATTTGGCTAGACGCGGTTGGATTTCCTATCCATCAATTGACACATTAAAGATAGATCGCTCATTTGTAATGGATATGAAAGCTGACGGAAATGATACGACAATTATCCGTGCAATCATTTTGTTGGCTCATCAGCTTGGCTTGAAGGTTGTTGCAGAGGGTGTGGAAAATTAATTCCAAACAGATATTTTGACAGAACTTAAGTGTGACATTTTGCAAGGTTATTTCTTTAGTAAACCAATCCCAAAAACAAAATTCTTTGAATTCTGCCTTGATTGGAAAGCTGGAAAGATTTTTCTATGACTGACCGCCTGGCAGATTTCTTAATGAAGCCATATCTCCATGATATCCAACCATTCCTTAAAAACTTCCGTCACCTTACTGGTCATTGATGACGATCCAAACGCCATCATGATCATCTCGGAAACGCTTAAAACAGAAGGCCAAGTATTGTTCGCGACCGACGGACCTAGTGGTCTGGCTCAGGCGCGCGAACATTGCCCCGATCTTGTGTTGTTGGACGCTTTCATGCCTGATATGGATGGCTTCGAGGTCTGCGTGGCCCTCAAAGCAGATCCCGCTACGGCCCATATCCCCGTGATTTTTGTCACGTCTTTCAATGACCCGAAGAATGAAGCGCGGGCATTGAACGCGGGCGCTGTCGATTTTATCACCAAGCCCATCAATCCCCAGGTCATCAGCCTTCGGGTTCGGACACACTTGAGGTTGCAGCGGCAAGCGCAAAAGCGTCAGATGGCGGAGGATGCCTTGCAACAAAGCGAGGAACGCTATCGGTCACTCTATGGCGGGACCCCAGCAATCATGCATTCCATCAATGCACAGGGCGTCATCGTGAATGTCAGCGACTTGTGGTTGAGTACCCTCGGCTATACCCGAGACGAGGTGATCGGTCGCAAGTCCATTGAGTTCCTGACTGAGGAATCCCGATGCTTCGCCAAAGAAGTCATACTGCCTGAATTTTTTCGTACAGGCGCCTGTAACGATATCCCCTATCAGATGGTTACCAAGGATGGATGTGTGCTGGATATCCTGCTTTCCGCGAAAGCCGAGCGCGACCAATCTGGGGAAATCCTGCGAAGCATGGCGGTGATTCAAGACATCACCTCACGTAAACGCTTTGAAAATCAACTATATGCGACACTCGAACACACCCCAAATGTCGCTATCCAGTGGTATGACCAGGCGGGGCAGGTTCGCTACTGGAACCCCGCCTCGAAAAATCTCTTTGGTTGGACAAGCCAGGAGGCCCTCGGCAAAACGCTTGACCAACTGCTCTATACGCACGAAGAGACCCAGGCATTCCTCGGGATGTTGAGGCAGATCCAGGATACCGGTCAGCCCTTCGGCCCCTTTGAATCGGAGTTTCGGCACAAGGATGGCCAAACTGGGTGGCTCCTCTCCACGATCTTTGCCATCCCTATGAAAGGGGAAAGCAGGGGTTTCGTATGTATGGACGTGGACATTACCAAGCGTAAACGCGCTGAAAACGAGCTAAGGGCCTCCCAGCAACTGCTGGACAATATCATCGAGTACATCCCGAGCATGATTTTCCTCAAGCGGGCGTCGGATTTACGTTTCGCTTTGTTCAACCGAGCCGGCGAGGAATTGCTTGGAATTTCCCGCGAACACTTTCTCGACCACAATGATTACGATTTTTTTCCGAAGGAGCAGGCTGACTTCTTTACCGAAAAAGATCGGATGGTGCTTCAGCAGCAAGGAATTACCGATATCCCCGAAGAACCGATCACTACTGCGCGTGGAATACGCATTCTGCACACCCGCAAGATCGGGTTGAAGGATGAGTCGGGTAATCCTATTTTTTTACTAGGAATATCGGAAGATATCACGGAGCACAAAGAGGCCGAGGCACGTCTAAAGGAATCCCAAAAGTTCAACGAGACTATCCTGCTCGATTCCCCAATTCCCATGGGCGTCTATCGTGCTGATGGGCAGTGCGTCCTGGCCAACGACGCTTACGCCCATCTCGTCGGAGGAAGCCGTAGGCAATTGTTGGCACAGAATTTCCACCAAATCGAGGCATGGCGTAAGACTGGACTTCTCGATGACTGTCTCAAATCCTTGGCCGAAGTTCGCCAATATCGACGCGAAATTAGTGTCTGTAGTTCGTTTGGCCAGAACCTCTGGGCGGATTGCCTGATCCTTCCCACCAAGCTCAACGGCGAACCACATCTGTTGCTCCAGATCTTTGACCTGACGGAAATACGCAAAGCCACCGAGGCGATGCGCAATGCTCAGACCAAGGCAGAGGCAGCAAATCGTGCCAAGAGTGAGTTTTTGGCCAACATGAGCCACGAGATTCGCACGCCAATGAATGCCATTATTGGACTGTCGGGCTTGGCGCTGGATCTTGACCTGACGCCTAAACTTCAAGATTACTTAAACAAAATCAGCATGTCGGCCAAGGCGCTGCTATCGATCCTTAACGATATTCTCGATTACTCCAAGGTCGAGGCGGGACGCCTCGAATTGGACTCCACGACCTTTGACATTGAGAAAGTACTAGAAAATATCACCAGTCTCTTCACGGAGCAGGCCAAGGAAAAGGGACTAACCTTCACGGTGGATGTTGTGTCTGATATTCCCAAACAACTCGTGGGGGACCCGTTGCGACTGGGACAAGTGCTGATCAACCTGACGAGTAATGCGATCAAGTTCACTGAGTCAGGAAAGGTACGGATTCAGGTGGGAAACCTGGAGAAAGAATCAGATGGTGCGACACTACGCTTTGCCATCCGGGATACGGGCATGGGTATGAACAAGGAGCAGGTCAATGGTTTGTTCCAGCCTTTTACCCAAGCCGATGGTTCGATCACCCGTCGATTCGGCGGGACTGGCTTGGGTCTGGCCATTAGCCAGCGGCTAGTCGGATTGATGGGCGGCGAGATTGTCGTCACGAGTGCCCTCGGCCAAGGTAGCGAGTTTAGCTTTACGATTCGCCTGGCCATTCCCGAAGGGCATCCCATCCCACACGCCGTCATCGCGCCGCCTGCGATGGCAGCCTCGGCGGCGATCCGCGGTGCTCGCATCCTGCTGGTCGAGGACAATGAGATCAATCAACAAGTGGCCAGGGAAATTTTGGAGCGATTGTGTTTCGTGGTCATCGTCGCGGGTAACGGCGAACAGGCGTTGATGATTCTCGAGTCTGGGTCTTTCGATCTCGTCCTCATGGATATTCAAATGCCGGTGATGGATGGTCTGGAGGCCACGCGCCGAATTCGTCGGGATGGACGTTTTAACGACTTGCCCGTAATCGCCATGACTGCGGCCGTTTTAGCTAGGGAACAAGCGGAATGCCGGGAAGTTGGCATGAACGACCACATTGCCAAGCCCATTCTGCCCGAGCAGTTGCTGGGGGTGTTGGAGCGTTGGATTGCCCCTGGGAAGCGCATCGCACCTATTCACCAAAACCAAACGAACGAATCGCAGTCTGGAATTGACACCCTGCCTGATCATTTACCCGGTTTTGATCTTGGTCAGGCAATCCAGCGATTAAGCGGCAATCGCGATCTGTTGATGACTTTACTGAAACAGTTTGGCGAGCAATTTGCCACGACCAGCGAGACGATTTTGGGCTTGATAGCCCAGGGCCAACGCGAGGAAGCCGCGCAACAGATTCATCAACTCAAGGGAGCTGCTGATAATCTCGGCGCGATGGAGCTACATCGCCATGCCGAGGCATTGGAACAGACGCTCAAGGCCAGCCAGTCACCCGTAAGTCAGATGGCGTTCGATCAATCGCTCGGCGTCGTTTTGGCCGCTATTGCCACGCTGTCATCATCTCCACCCGAATCTACTGACGCGCACTGTGATTGGCCACGTGCTAGCGCGTTATTCAAGGAAATGCGAACGCTACTTGATGATGGCGAATTCATCCCGATCGAACTTGTTTCGGAACTTCAGGAAGCGTTGCCAAATCCTGCGCTACGGGACGATCTGGCGCGTTTCAAGGACCAGGTCGCCAATCTCGATTACTCGGCAGCGAGTGACGCAATTGATCACCTAACCGTCACTATGCCACGGCCCATAGCTCATCATTAAGAAACATAAGGGACAACCATGCCAAAATCTTTGTTGATTGAATATAGTGAACTGCTTAATGAATTTCGTCAGGCATTGGAATCCTTGGATCGGGTCCAGGCGGAAGAAATTTTTCACCAAGCTCTTACTCTGAGATCACCTTTGGAAGTGGTGGAAGAATTCATGGTCCCCGTCTTGGAAAATATCGGTGATGATTGGGATTCGGGGGGGGTGGCCCTTTCCCAGGTCTACATGAGTGGCCGCCTGTGTGAAGATCTAATGAGCAGGATATTTCAAACGGAAGTCGTCACACGCTCAGGTAATCAGCCCCAGCAGGCCATTGTGGTTCTCCATGACTATCACATGCTGGGTAAACGTATTGTCTACTCCATCTTGCGGACTAGTGGCTTTCATTTAATTGACTATGGCCGGCTGGATGTGGACGAACTGGTGGAAAGGGTGATCACCGACCAGGTGAAGGTGCTTCTCATCTCGACCCTCATGCTGCCCTCGGCCCTTAAAGTGCGACAGGTACGCGCCGGCTTGCAAACTCAGGGGGCATCAGTACGCATTCTGGTAGGAGGGGCCCCATTTTTGTTTGATCCTCACTTGTGGCAAGAGGTTGGGGCAGATGCGATGGGACGAAACGCCACTGACGCCATGCGCATACTTCGCGCCTGGCAGGAGGAAAATGTATGATGACCGCGATGCAACGGGTATTGACTACCCTCTCCCATCGGAAGCCCGATCGGGTTCCCCTCTTCTTGCTCACCACTATGCACGGCGCCAAGGAATTGGGACTCACCATCGAAGATTACTTTTCCCGTGCGGAATATGTAATCGAAGGACAGATGCGCCTGTTGAATAAATATGGCAGCGATTGTCTCTATCCATTTTTCTATGCTCCCTTGGAGTTGGAAGCCTTTGGTGGCACTACCCTGTTTGTCGAGGATGGTCCCCCCAATTCCAGCACCCCCATCATCCGCAACCTAGGCGATATCGACGCTCTGGAGCCACCCAAGGTGGCAACGACTGCCTGTCTGGTCAAGGTTTTGGAGACTATTCATGGTTTGAAGCAGCGGGTTGGGGATAGGGTTCCCATCATTGGCGTGGCCATATCTCCTTTTTCCTTGCCGGTCATGCAGATGGGTTTTGATCGCTACATCGAGTTGATTTATGAACATCCGAAACATTTTGCCCGACTGATGGCGATCAATGAAGCCTTTTGCGTGGAATGGGCCAATGCCCAGTTGGCGGCGGGGGCAACCGCCATTTGCTATTTTGATCCCATTTCTTCCACCACCAATCTGCCTCGTGAACGATATTTACAAACCGGTCACCCCATTGCTTGCCGCACCCTGGCGAAAATCCAGGGCCCCACTGCCACTCATTTGGCTTCTGGGCGTGGTTTGTCCCTTGTGGAAGACCTCATTGCCACGGGTACAGCGGTCGTGGGCGTCAGTTCCTTGGAGGGATTATCTCAATGGAAGGCCGTGGCGGCGGGGAGAATTAGTCTACTGGGAGATATGAATGGGATAACCATGCGCAATTGGAGCCCACAAGAAGCCGAAAAGGAGGTCAAGAATGCCATCTGTCAGGCGGGACGGGGAGGTGGTTTTATTTTATCCGACAACCACGGTGAAATTCCTTTCCAGGTTCCTGATGAGGTACTGCTGGCCATTGGTGATGCCGTGAAGCATTGGGGTTGCTATCCGCTAAAGTGGATCGATGAATAATCTGCTGTGTGTGCTGTGCTGTCAAAACTTCTTCCCGGAAATTCAGGCAGTGGTTCAATCGGAGGGCTGGGTTGATGTGAAAGTAGCGTACTACCCGGTACGTTGTGGCCGCCCGCCTATGAGTTGGGAGGAATTGCACGCCCTATTGCCCGTTGGTTGCTCGACGGTCGCCATTCTAGGAAGAGCCTGTCTTAGAAATTTGGATAAGCCGCCTGCCCATTGGCCTCGCACCAAAATCTTTCATCAAGGGGAATGCTTCCATCTCGTGGCGGGCAAAACCATGGTTGCCGAGGCTATTAACCGGGGCGCCTATCTGGTGACCCCTTCCTGGCTTGAAAATTGGCAATCGCGTTTAGCCGCCATGGGTTTCCAGATCAGCCATGCCGGAGAATTCTTTCGTGATTTTGCCCGTGAGTTGGTGTTGTTGGATACCGGCATCCCGCCGGATGCCACGATCCGATTAAAAGAAATGGGTCAAGTGCTTGTGCTTCCCGTACAACGTTTGGCCGTTGGGCTGGACTATACCCATCTGCTACTCGGGCAGGTGGTGGCTGGATTACGTAGTGAGGAAGATTTTCATCACGCTAGGCAACGAGAACTCTTCCATGCCCGTAAAATTGCCGACCTCTCCACCGCCATGGATCTGTTGGGTCGTTTGGCACTACTCAGGGAGGAATCGGAAGCCGTTACCGCCATGGAAGAGATGTTTCGCATGCTATTCGCGCCGAACATCTGCCACTATGTCAGTCTTGTCGAAGATGCGTGGCAGGGAATGGAAAAAGTTCCCACGGAATTGCAAGCCATGATTCTTCACCTAAACCGGGAGTGGGACTGGACTCCCTCTGGTCAGGGATTCTTGTTGCGACTGGAACGATCCAAGCAAACGGTGGGGGTGATCCTTGTAGACCAACTGGCCTTTCCTCAGCATCGAGAACACTATTTGGAGTTGGCCCGTTCTTTGTTGGGCGTTTGTGGCTTGGTCATTGAGAACTCTAGAACCTACCAACGCATCAAATTGACCGAAGCTGCCTTACGGCGGGCTAAGGAGATCGCGGATAGCGCCAACCAGGCCAAGAGTAACTTCCTCGCCAACATGAGTCACGAGATACGCACGCCAATGAATGCCATCATTGGCCTCTCCGGGCTAGGACTGGGAGTGCCTGGCCTGACTTCCAAGTTGAAAGATTACCTGACGAAGATTCAGACCTCATCGAAAGCCCTATTGTCCATTCTGAACGACATCCTCGATTATTCAAAAGTCGAGGCGGGACGATTGGAACTGGATCCACAGGAATTCGACCTGGAGGCACTACTGCACAACGTGACCGACCTTTTTAACGTGCGGGCCGGAGAGAAAGGTCTGGAATTGCTGTTGGAAATAGCCTCCAATATTCCTCCATACCTAATTGGCGACTCTTTGCGGCTGAGTCAGATCATAACCAATCTGGTGGGCAACGCCTTGAAATTCACCGAGTCAGGGGAACTGCACATCAAGATATCCTTACTGGGACAGGAAAACGTTGGTGAGCATGAGGCGGTCAAGCTGCGATTCTCGGTGCGAGACACCGGGGTTGGCATGACACCGGAGCAAATAAGCCACCTGTTTGAGGCGTTCAGTCAGGCGGATGGGTCGATCTCCCGCCGCTTTGGTGGCACTGGCCTGGGACTGGCCATTAGCAAACGGCTGGTGAACAAGATGGGCGGCACACTGTCGGTGGAAAGTGAAGCTGGTAAGGGTAGTTGCTTTAGTTTCACGCTCAGTCTGCCCGTTTCCAGGCAACGCCGGATGGAGCATCTACCTGTTGAGCTGCGTGGCATGCGCGTGCTGGTGGTCGATGACCTGGATACCGCACGACAGATACTTGCCGAGATGCTGAGGTCCTGGGAATTTGAGGTGGTGGAGGCGGCTTCAGGACCCGAGGCACTGGATTGTCTGACCAAGGCGGCACACCTTTCGGCACAGGCATTCGGAATGGTTCTACTGGACTGGAAAATGCCCGAGATGGACGGCGTGACGGTAGTACGGCGGATACAGGACCTGGTTGCTCAGCGGGTGTTGCCGAAGCTGCCAGTGATCATGCTGGTAACCGCCTATAACCGGGATCAGGTCATGCAAGAGACGCACGATTTCCGGTTGGATGCGGTGCTGACCAAACCCGTGACGGCTTCGCTGCTGTTCGATGGCATCATAAATACGCAAGATGGCGCACGGAGGGAAAAGGCCACTGTGGCGAGCCTGGATCCATACCAGCAAGCGGAAGTCATCCATGGTGCCCGCATCCTGCTGGTTGAGGACAACGAGATCAACCAGCAAGTGGCCCGGGAAATCCTGGAGAGATGGGGTCTTATGGTGGTCGTTGCCGGGAATGGTGAACAGGCGCTGGCGGTGCTAGAAGTGTCCGACCCCTTCGATGTGGTGCTGATGGATCTCCAAATGCCGGTGATGGATGGTCTGGAAGCCACCCGCCGAATTCGTCGGGATGGACGTTTTCACAATCTACCGGTGATCGCCATGACCGCCGCTGTCATGGCCAGTGATCAAGCGGAGTGTCTGGAGACGGGCATGAACGATCACATTGCCAAGCCTATTCTAACCGAGCAGTTGCTGGGGGTGTTGGAGCGTTGGATTGCGCCTGGGAAGCGTATCGTGCCTATTCACCAAAACCAAACGAACGAATCACCGCATGGAATTGACACTCTGCCTGATTATTTACCCGGCTTTGATCTTGGTCAGGCAATCCAGCGAGTCAGTGGAAATCGCGATCTTCTGGTTAATCTACTGAAACAATTTGGCGAGCAATTCGCCACCGCCGGCGAGACGATTTCGGATTTGATAGGCGAAGGTCAGCACGAGGAAGCGGAGCGGTGGATTCATAAACTCAAGGGCGCCGCTGGCAATCTTGGTGCGACCGAAGTCCATCGCCACGCCGAGGCGCTGGAACAGGAACTCAAGGACGGCCAGCCACTAACCAGCCAGATGGCGTTCGAGCAGGCACTCGGCATTGCGCTGACCGCCATCGCCACGCTGCCCCTCACACATGAATCCGCTGACGCACCCTGCGATTGGCCACGTGCTACCGAATTGTTCCAGAGAATTCAAACGTTGCTTGGTGATGGCGAGTTCATACCGATAGAAATCATCTCGAAACTTCAAGAAGCGCTACCAAGCCCCTCACTACGTGACGATTTTCTTCGACTCAGAGATCAAGTTTCCGCCCTGGATTACTCGGCGGTAGGAAATACAATTGATCACCTAATCTCTACCGTACAACCTTCTATACCATTGCAATACCTTCGCCATTAAACTACGGGCTCTGGCAAGTTAACGCGGCCAAGAGAGGCCACCTGCCTGACGATGGCGTCAATGGAAATTGGCTCAGGGATTTGCGGAAGCCATTTTAAAGTTTCGCGGACATACTTTCCCGCGCGGAACCAAGCCTTGAGGTCAATGATGCTCATGCCGACGAACTTGGTTTGTCGCCTCAAGAGATGCGAAACATTGACCATGAAGAAGGCAAGGTTGGCAGCATTGATGGCAGGGCGTTCGTTGACGGACATGAAGTCGTCGAGCCCCCAGAACTGCTTGGCGTCACGAAAGTTGAACTCGATTTGGAAGCGAAGCGAGTAATAGTCCATCAGCTCATTCCAGGCGAGGGCGAGATCGGAACTGAAGAGTAGAACATGGGCAGACTTGAGGGTTTTTAGGTTCGTTTTGATGATGATGACGACGTTGAGCAGTTCCGTGAATTTCTTGTGGCGCAAGCTCATCTGGTAGATGTCGGTACGGAGGTTGTCTTCGACCACGGAGAATTTACGGAAATGCTCGGGAAGCTGGCCGTAGTCGAGGCGAGCGCCATACTTTTTGCGTGGTCCCCGGCCGGATTGAAGACCCTCGTAGGGGAAATAAAGCGCGGAATCGTGGCGTAGCTTGGAAATGAGATGGAGACCACAGTGTCGGACCAATTGGACCCCGGCGTTGTGGCCGAGAGCCCCGTCATAGACGAAGTAGAGCAGCGGGAGGTCGGCGCCGACCAAAACCTGCAGGGCTTGGATCGCGTCCCGTAAGAATCGCTGGAATGCCGTCAGTTCTACTTCAGTGCGGACTTGGTTGCGGCTCCCCTTGGGGCGGCCGCGTCCCCGTTTGACGGTTGGCCGGGATGGAGCCGTCGGAGGTTTTTCCGGAGGGATTACCGGTAGCGTCATCACGGGATAGGACACACGGTCGTTGACCGAGGTCAGCGAGAGGCACAAATGGCATAGGCTGGGAAGCGGCTTACCGTAAATGGAGGAGAAGAACCGGCCTATCCCATGGGTATGGCGGCCCGCCTTGGGTGTCACCACTTCGTCTGCGGTGAGCAATATCACGCAGGGAACTCGCATCAGGTGGCGACGGATGAGGTGCCACTGTACTTTTTCCCACGGTATCAGGGTGTTGAAGAAACGCTGGACCGTGCGATAACTGCCGCCGGCTTCCGTCCAGCGTGAAATACCCAGCATGGTGACCCGCCCCGTCATGGTCAGAAGCGCGGCCACTACACGGGCTAGACGGCGCAAAGTGGTAGCGTTGAGGCAAGGAGCCAAACACGCCAGAAAAAATAAAAGGTCCATCGGCTCCCCTGCGAGCAGCTGGATTAGTGGCCGCTAAGTATACCCTCTAACTTCCTGTGGTCATCAAATTTGGCGAACGTATTGCCATTGGGAATGTAATATGAAACAGGCCATTATCCTGAACTTTTTGATCATTATGATTATCCTGACGGCTTTTTATGGTGACGAAGCATTCTCCGGCGAATTCAGAGTCATTTCATTTCATTATCCGCCTTATACCTACCAGGATGGACGCGACGGGCTGGCAGTCACGAATATAAAAAAGGCATTTGAACGAGCTGGACATCGAATAACCGTGGATTATTATCCCGTGGCCAGGGCCTTTCAGGAATTTCTACGAGATAAAAAAGCCTTGTTCGCGGGTCACATTGCTCAGTTCAAGGCCAATGACGACTTAGGTTTCATCGTTAATTTAACCGTTACCCACAAAGTTCTGACGCGGATGGACTTTGAGGACGACATCACAAAATCGAGATGGGTTTCCGTATTGCGAGATGACCAACTGGGCATCAACATGGCCAACAAAATAAAAGCGCAAGTTTTCAATGTTGAAACCAACGAGCAGGCAGCCGAACTGGTGCTGGCCGGACGTGTAGATTTTCTACTCTGCTTAAATTTCGAATGCGAAACGCTCATCACCAATTCGGGAAATAGGTTGCGCGTTCTGCAAGATTCAGATGAACCTTTTGATCTGCATCTGGTTTATCACCGGGATAGCGATCCTGCAAAGACGGTTATATTTATGAGTGAAAAGGGCTTCTTCAATCTGCGATAAACGAATGGCAATGACGGAAATACATTGTGGATAGTCTCCATTCCAGAAACTTCTGGCAATCGCTCGCGGGACGATTATTCAAATTGGTCTTTGGCTGGTACCTAGCCTTGGCTATTAGCATGACCGCCGGACAATTGATTCTGGAATATATCTCGATCAACCGTGTGATCGCCAATGACCTGCATTCGCTAGGACAGTCTTTTGCACCCAGCGTGGCCGATGCGTTGTGGGCACTCGATCGCCCGCTCTTGAAATCGATGGTTCGAGGTATCACCCAATCTAACATCGTTACCGGCGTCAAGGTGGAAGCCAATCTTTATGATATCGGTATGGTAATGGGGCAGGTTCCTCCGCCCAATGACCTCGGTGGGTTGGGTATCTTTCCCCGTTATCAATACAACATAACACCGTTGGTAGTCACCACGCCCAAGGGTACCGAGTCGTTGGGGCGGCTGGCAATCTATTCAGACCGTCGTGTCGTCCTCCATCAGGTTAAGAATCACTTCACCATTATCCTCATCAATTTGATGATCTTAATTGCCGGCTTGTGGGTGATCTTCTACCTGGTCATTAACAAGAGTTTGTCGCGTCCGCTGAACCAACTCACCAAGGTCGTATCGCATTTTGAATTCACCGAGGATCAGAATCAGGATTCAGTGCCTATGGACTATATCTATCCGGACGAACTAGGCCAGTTAATAGCCGCCATGTACAGGATGCAGGAGCGCCTAGCGGTGGCGCATAGAGCGCTTGAGCAGGCGAATCGGGATCTAGAAATTAAAGTCGCGGATCGCACCCGTGAATTGGTGGCCTCCGAGGCCGAACAGAAACGGATCGCCCAGCATTACCGTACCCTGACCGAGACTATGAAGGACGTGGTCTGGATCTTGGATACCGAGACCCTTTATTTCACCTATATCAGCCCGTCGGTGCTATGGCTGCGCGGATATAGCGCCGAAGAGATCATGGCGGCACCGGTTTATCATGCCCTAACGCCGGAGGATGCGAGCTTTCGGATTAATCGGATGCGATCGAAAATTGATGCCTTCGTCACCGGGCGTGAAGCGTCTGATCGGTTTTACGTCGAGGAAGTCGAACAACCATGCAAGGACGGCCAGTTCATCTGGACCGAAGTGATCATGAATTATTATCGGGATGCGGACACCGGGCATGTCTGTCTCAAGGGGGTGACACGCGACATCACTCAGCGCAAGGCCCAGGAGCGGGCATTACACGAAGCGAAAGCGCTAGCGGAAGCCGCCAACCGGGCCAAGAGTGAATTCCTGGCCAATATGAGCCACGAGATTCGTACGCCGATGAACGCCATCATCGGGCTATCCAGTTTGGCCCTAAATCTTGACCTATCCTCCAAGCTCCGCGACTACCTGAACAAAATCAGCCTGTCGGCCAAAGCGCTGCTCTCCATCATCAATGACATTCTCGATTACTCCAAGGTTGAGGCGGGACGCCTCAAATTAGACGTTACGGCGTTTGAGTTGGTGCAAGTGCTAGAAAATATCGTTAGTCTTTTCAGTATTCGCGCCAATGAAAAGGGACTGCGCCTAACCGTGGAAGCCGCGCCCGATGTACCGAAACAACTCGTGGGCGACCCGTTACGGCTGGGGCAGGTGCTGATCAACCTCACGGGCAACGCAATCAAATTCACTGCGTCAGGGAGCGTGCGGGTTAAGGTGGAAAGCATTGAGGCCGAGCCAGGTTTTGCGACCCTGCGCTTTGCCGTCCAGGATACCGGTATCGGAATGAACGAAGAGCAAGTCAATCGCCTATTTCAGCCTTTCACTCAGGCCGACGCCTCCATCACGCGACGATTTGGTGGCACCGGCTTGGGCTTGGTCATTAGCCAGCGGCTGGTTGGGTTGATGGGCGGAAATATCGAGGTCGCCAGCATTCCTGGCCAAAGCAGCGAGTTCAGCTTTACGATTCGTCTGGCCATTTCCGCAGAGGTGCTGATTCCACATGCCTTTGCCACGGAACCCTCGACGGCGATCCAGGGTGCCCGAATATTGTTGGTCGAGGACAACGAGATCAATCAGCAAGTCGCTAGGGAAATCTTGGAACGATGGTGCTTCACGGTCGTCATCGCCGGAGATGGCGAGCAAGCGCTGGTGGCGTTAGAGAAATCCGCACCATTCGATCTCGTGCTCATGGATGTCCAAATGCCGGTGATGGATGGCCTAATAGCCACGCGCCAGATTCGTCAGGACGAACGCTTTCGTGATTTACCTGTGATTGCCATGACCGCCAATGTCATGGTCAGGGATCAGGCCGAGTGTTTTGAAGTGGGCATGAACGACCACGTTGCCAAACCCATTCTCCCCGAGCAGTTGCTCATGGTGCTGGAACGCTGGATTGTCCCTGGGGAACGTACCTGCGAGGTAGACGGACCTAAGTTCGGAGCTGACACCTTGCCTGACTATCTGCCCGGTTTTGATATTGAGCAGACGATCCAGCGCTTAAGCGGCAATCATGGTCTGTTGATGACTTTACTGAAACAGTTTGGCGAGCAATTCGCCACGGCCAGCGCGACGATTGCGGGTTTGATAGGTGAAGGTCAGCACGAGGAAGCGGCGCGATGGGTTCATAAACTTAAGGGCGCCGCCGGCAATCTTGGTGCGACCGAGGTGCATCGCCATGCCGAGTCATTGGAGCGGGAACTCAAGAGCGGTCAACCACTCGTCAGCCAGGAGGCGCTTAATCAGGCACTTGGTGTCGCACTGGCCGCTATTGCCACGTTGTCATCATCATCTGAATCCGCTGACGCACCCTGCGATTGGCCACGCGCTACAGCGCTGTTTCAGGAACTGCTAAGGCTGGTAGATAGTGGCGAGTTCATCCCCATCGAACTCGTCGTGGAACTCCAAAAGTCGCTACCCGATCTGGCCCTGCGAGACGATTTGGCACGTCTCATGGATCAAGTTGCCGCTCTGGATTACATAGCGGCGGTGGATACGCTCCATCATTTAATCTCTCTCAACCCCCATTTGTGAATAACTCCATGACCGAAAAACCTTTAATTTTGATTGTCGACGACACTCCAATTAACGTCCAGGTATTGGCCGAAGCGCTCCGAACGGACTACCGTATCCGGGTGGCCTCCGGCGGCCAGGCTGCCTTGGATAGTATCGCCAAATACGGCGTACCCGACTTAGTCTTGCTCGACATCATGATGCCGGGAATAAATGGCTATGAAGTCTGCCAGCAATTCAAAAGCGACCTAAGGACACAGAATATCCCAATCATTTTTGTTACCGCTAAGACCGACGTGGTGGATGAGGAATACGGTCTACGACTGGGTGCGGTGGACTACATCACCAAGCCCTTTCATTTGCCCATCGTGACTGCGCGCGTGCAAAACCAGATCAACCTCAAGCTCAAGAGCGACCTACTTGAGACCCTAGCTCTGATCGACGGCTTGACCAACCTCCCCAACCGACGACGTTTCGACGAGGCGCTGGAAATCGAGTGGAAGCGTGCTTGTCGGAGCGCTCTGCCATTGACATTGGTCATGCTCGACATCGATTTTTTCAAGGCCTACAACGACCATCAGAGGCATCGTACGGGTGACACTTGCCTGAAAAAGGTCGCGATGGCTTTGGCGGAGGCACTCAGTCGCTCCGCCGATCTTTTGGCGCGTTATGGCGGTGAGGAATTCGTTGCCCTGTTGCCGGAAACCGATGTCGCAGGTGCTCGACTGATTGCGGAACGGTTCCGTGCCAACGTGGAGTCACTGCTTATTCCTCATCCCGAATCCAAGGTCTCACCGTGGATCACGATAAGCGTCGGCTTGGCCAGCGCCAGACCGAGCGGCACGGAGATCGCCATTAATCTGGTAGAGAGTGCCGACAAACAGCTGGTGGTGTTCCAGACCTGGATATGGCCAGTAATGTTCCATAATTTAGATATTTTTCAGACTAAGACGCCAAATTCATAGCGATTTATGAAGAGACCAATCACAATATCATGCATTTTCTCAAGTTTGGAGAAGCAAATGGTTTTCCGGGCAAGCCGTTTGATACGTGTCCGTAACATTAAATGTTTCCTCTCGATTTTTTGAGTATTCTTCTTGCTAATGATTTGTTGTTCGACTGGTAAATTCCGTTCATAAGCCCCCCAATCGTCAGTATAAAATCGAGAAATCCCAAACGGCTTGAGGAGTTCTTTTAAGGACAAAAATACCGAATCTTTCCTTTTGCCAAACACATACGCAAGAACATTTCCCGTAGCATGGTCAATCGCATGCCAAAGCCAGCGTTGATTTTCCTTGTTGTCGACATATAGCAAAGCCATTATAAAGTGATTAAACCCATGACATATTCAATTGATTT
>CAUYTY010000253.1 GCA_963575655.1 Gammaproteobacteria bacterium
GGAATGACGGTCGAGACGGTACAAGACCCAATCCTTAGTCTGAACGACCTTCTTGCCCTGGGCGAGGAGACCTTAACTGGCGTAAGCCAAGTTACCCTTAACGGGTTGACAGCCGGGAAAGACCGGCATTTTTACAGAAATGTCAAAGACCGGCGGGCAGGCTGAACCCCAACGACAGCGGTTTTAGAATTGCCCTCGCGTCCTCTGCTCCATTACATTACGCAACCGGACTGGGGGTGCGTGTCCCACTCCCGGTCCTCCTTCACGGAAAACCAACCAACGAGTAACTCAGTCGATCCACCACCTCTCCACCATTCCGGCAAAGAATACCGAAATGGCGACCAGGCGTTTTGTTGGCAACTTGAGTTAGTTTATTGCTACCCAATCGCCAATAATAGACGAAAGGGAGAAACGAAGATTAAGGTCATTCTAATTCCGCACCCACTGGGGTTGGTACCCCTCGTTGTTCGGCCATTGCCCGCCGAATTGCCTCGCCATCTATCCGATAGCTGCCTTTGGGCCGTCCTATTACTGCCTTCTCGAGGAGCTTGATTGCTACATTCTCCTCGACTAGGGTCTCCAGATCCTCTTCCAGCGGAGTAAAGACTTGCAGATATAGAGTTCCCGCTAACCAACCTACCTTGAATGGCTGGTTGATCATACGAACGGTAGTACCTACCGGTACCTCTTTGAAAAGAATTTCGATATCTTCTGGATACAAACGGATACAACCGTGGGTAACACGCATACCAATCCCCCAGGGCTTATCAGTACCGTGGATCAAATAGCCAGAGGTACCCAAACGCAAGGCATACAGACCGAGAGGATTATCCTCTCCCGCGGGGACTACGTTTGGCAAAATATCGCCCTCTGCGGCGTGTTCTTTTCTGATAGTTTCGGGAGGTGTCCAAGTGGGATTGGTGATCTTGCCTACCACGGAGGTTATTCCTAAAGGTGTTTTCCAATCGAACCGACCAATGCTAATTGGATAGGTAATCACCTTAGGAGGTTCACCCTTTTTAGGCTTTGGGTAGTAATAGAGACGCATCTCCGGCAGGTTAAGGACCATCCCGTCGCGCGGTGTGTCTGGCAAAATGTGACGCATGGGCAATACCACCGAGGTGTCCGCACCAGGGATCCAGGCATCAACCTTAGGATTAGCCTTAGTAATTTCATCAAACCCCAGACTGTGCCGCCGAGCAACATCAGCCAGAGTATCCTCATAGGCTGTTCGCTCGACCTCGACTTGGCCCACAACTCCAACATCGTCGGGAGGCAAAATATAGGATGCTCCGGCCAACGCCAACGGGATAAGCCCCATCACCAAATACACGATACACCAGAAACGTAATAAGAAAAGTAACATTGCGGTGTCTCTTTACTTCACAACTTTGAGATTCGGGCGACCAGGGCGTATTTGCGGAGGTGGGGGTGGGGGCGGCGGCGATACTGGTGGTGGCGTTTCTTCCTCGGCTGATTCTGAGGAAAAACTCATCCCTTGACCATTTTCTTTTGCATAGATGGCTAATATGGAACGGATGGGAAGCTGCACCTCCATGGCCCTACCCGAAAAACGTGCCCTAAAACTGATCCATTCGTTGCCCATTACCAGGGCTTGCACGGCACTCGGATTCAGGTTGAGAACAATGCGTCCCTCCTTGACATATTGGACAGGGACTTCGGTCCCCTGCGCCTGGGCATCGACCACGATATAAGGCGTGAGACCATTGTCAGTGATCCATTCGTGGAGGGCTCGAATCAGATAGGGTCGGGTTGAAGTCATGGCAAGGATTATCTAAGGGGGGGGGGCGAATCGATCCACCCGAGAATGAGCAGAATGGCCACAGCGTACTATTTTCGTACACCATCGAGGTTATTCCTTTCTCGATAGATAGCACGCTCGAAACAGTCTCCAAAAAAACCCCGGACTCAACCAAGTCCGGGGTAACTACTATCACCTATCGGTCTCTCCCTCTCCCGCAAAAACTCGAACAACTGATTGATTCCTCTTGCGTTCTGGGAGGTCAACATCAACCTAATGGATATCCCGCCAGTATTCCTTCTTCAACAGGTAAGCCAGTCCTACAAACAACGCCAGGAAGAGCATTACCCACGGGGCCAAACGTTGACGCTCTAACTTGCTGGGCTCTCCCACGTAGGCAAGGAAATTGACCAAATCATGCACCGTCTCATCATATTTCTCTGGAGTTTGGAGCCCTGGTTTGACTAGCTTCATCCCGATCACCACCTTCTTTTCTCCAGCAGCGTGGGCCTCACCAAAAACCGGTTCTGCATAGCCCTGCAACTCCCAGAGCACATGAGGCATCCCAACATCCTTAAATACCAAATTGTTGACGCCAAACGGGCGACTAGGATCCAAGTAGAACGATTTAAGATAGGTATAGATCCAATCCGCCCCACGTGCTCGAGTGATCACAGACAAATCGGGCGGTGCCGTCCCAAACCATTTGCTGGCTTCCGCACGAGGCATTGCCACATTCATAGGCTCGCCAATTTTACTGGAAGCAAACATCAGGTTCTTGGTAACCTCGTCCTCAGACAATCCCAGGTCTTTCGCCATACGACTATAACGCATTGAGGATGCAGTATGGCAATTCAAGCAGTAGTTGACGAAGGTCCTCGCCCCTTTCTGGAGTGAGGCGGTATCAGCCAAATTGGTATTGGCTTTTTCCAGGTGGAGATTTCCCTCCGAGGCCATTAGCCAGCCCGGAATTAGTAAAGAGACCAGCACAAAGGCGATCTTTTTCATGGTCAGGTCACCCTCGACGGAACTGGCTTGGTCTTATCGATCTTGGAATAGATCGGCATGAGTAGGAAGAACGCGAAGTACAATATCGCAAAAACCCGGGCGAAACTGGTCAGCACCTGAGTAGCCGGCTGCGTCCCAAGCCAACCCAACGCCACAAAGCTAACGGCAAATACCGTAAGTGCTACTTTACTGATCATACCTTTGTAGCGAATGGATTTCACTGGACTACGGTCCAGCCATGGCAATAGGAACAACATAACAATTGCCCCACCCATTGCTATCACCCCCAGGAATTTATCAGGAACGGCGCGCAGAATAGCATAAAAGGGAGTGAAATACCACACCGGCACGATATGCTCCGGGGTCTTCAGCGGATTTGCCGGGATGAAGTTATTGTCCTCCAAAAACCAGCCACCACCTTCCGGCCAGAAAAAGAGCACCGCACAAAACACAAACAAAAAGACCGCTACACCAAAAATATCCTTAACACTGTAATAGGGATGGAACGGAATACCATCCAACGGTATACCATCGGATCCCTTGGTCTTCTTGATCTCAATACCATCTGGATTGTTTGAACCGACTTCGTGCAGGGCAACAATGTGCAATACGACCAAAGCCAAGAGCAGAATCGGCAGGGCAACGACATGGAACGCAAAAAAACGATTCAGGGTAGCATCGGCCACCACAAAGTCGCCGCGGATCCACAACGCCAGACTCTCGCCCACCCAGGGAATCGCACCAAACAAAGAGGTGATCACCTGCGCCCCCCAATAGGACATCTGTCCCCAGGGTAACAAATAGCCCATAAACGCCTCAGCCATGAGCCCCAAGTAGATCACCATACCGAACAACCAGATTAGCTCGCGTGGACGGTGATAAGAACCGTAGAGCAAACCACGAAACATATGTAGATAAACGATAATAAAGAAGGCGGAGGCGCCCGTCGAATGCATATAACGGATCAACCACCCCCAATTCACATCACGCATGATGTACTCAACGGACGCGAAAGCCATCCCAGCATCCGGCTTATAATTCATGGTGAGGAAGATACCGGTGAGGATCTGCATCACTAAAACCAGCAAAGCCAACGAACCGAAGAAGTACCAATTGTTGAAATTCTTCGGTGCGTAATAACGCACCATATGACCCTGCCAGAATTCTGAAAGGGGGAAGCGCGCGTCAATCCAGCCCAACAGACCGGTTTTGTATTTCTCGATGGGGGCGCTAGCCATCAGGCGACTCCTTCAGTAATGCCCACCGGCTGACCGGCACGAGCATGGTATTTATAAGACAGATCAGTGGGGTCCTGTCCCACGAGGATGCGTGTCTCGCTTAAGTAATTGTATGGAGGTATCTCCAAGTTAAGCGGAGCAGGCACACCACTGTAGACACGACCCGCCAAGTCATACCGAGAACCGTGACAAGGACAGAAGAATCCTCCCTTCCAAGCAGGGCCAAGGTCAGCAGGGGCGAGATCGGGGCGGAAGGTGGGCGCACACCCCAGGTGGGTACAGATCCCAACCACCACCAAGTACTCGGGGGTAGCCGAGCGATACTCATTGGTGGCATAGGCCGGTTGCTGGGATGACTCCGACTTCGGGTCGCGCAGTTCGCTATCCAGGGTTTTGAGATTGTCGAGGGATTCTTTGGTCCGACGCACAACCCATACCGGCTTACCGCGCCACTCAACGGTCATGAGCTGGCCGGGCTCAAGCTTACTAATATCCACCTCAACCGGGGCGCCGGCGGCCTGGGCCTTGGCGCTTGGTTGCATGGACGATACAAACGGTACCAGCGCAGCGGCCGCCCCCACCCCACCCACCGCAGAGGTGGCCAGGAGGAGGAAACGACGCCGGTCCTTATTTACACCATCTACGTTCATCAGTGGGTCTCCAGCAATTGCGTGCAAAGATTGGGTCTCCCGAATTATCGCCGAAAACATCATGGTTTTGCGCGGCAAAAAATGGTAACGCATTTTGGCATTCAACAGAACAGACTACGAAAAATTCTCCCGACGAAAGGAACTCAGCAATTAACTCAAGAATTAGCACAAGAGACCTACCCACAGCATATATGCCTTAATTATAGATAACCCAGACTGCTTAGGTAACCATTCCCCCTCCCAACGGGAGAGACGAGGGCACGGTTACAAAACAGTTACAATTTGAGTAACTCTTTCCAGAGTTTGAGGTATCCACGGTAGAATGTAGCCGAGGTCTACGGATAACACCCGAACCGACCAATGTTTTTACTAGACTCTAGAGCCCTGAACTGTTTTTGGACTGGTTTATTTTAATAACAATAAGTTACAAAGACTGAATGGCCTTCCTAATCTTTCGGTTTGGTTCGCCACTGAGGCTTCAGAGTCTAATTTAAAAACAGCGAGACAGGAATCTTGTTCTCCTATTGCTGAGTACCGCTACCAAAACCTTGGAGGTAACTGTTCACCCTCTCCCGTTGGAAGGGGGTGAGCAGTTGCCTTTATATAAACAGCTTTATGGCAACCACACAATACGATTGAGGAATTGAGAGGTGAACTTAGAAAGTATTCGTAGTGCCTATCGGCGCCACTCACGCTATTACGATACCGTATTTGGCCCCATTCTTCATCCTGGGCGTAAACTTATCGTACAGACGCTCCACCTGAATTCCGGCGAACTAATATTGGAGGTAGGGGTGGGCACGGGGCTATCGCTGCCCCTTTATCCATCAAGTGTACGGGTTACCGGTATTGATATTTCCCGCGAGATGCTCGACATTGCCCGGGAACGGGTTGCGCGTGACCAACTCAGCCACGTAGATTCGTTACTAGAAATGGATGCGGAGGCACTCCGTTTTCCGGACGAGAGTTTTGATAAAGTCGTCGCGATGTATGTAGTATCCGTGGTCCCTAATCCGATACGGGTGATAGACGAGATGCGACGGGTTTGTAAACCCGGTGGTGAGCTTTTTATCGTTAACCACTTTCATTCCCAGCGTCCAGTGATCCGAGAGCTGGAGGATCTACTGGCTCCTCTTTCTAAGCTGGCAGGCTTCCGTCCTGATATGGATCTCCCAGAATTTTTGCGGAGCACTGATCTAGATGTGATCGAGAAGACTCGTACCAATCTAATGGGGTACTGGAAGATCCTGCGTTGCCGACGAGACCCGGCCGCGCACCGCAACCGTTAGGCGACCGGTCGCCCTACCAACAAGGATTGCCGCCATTCGATCGTGGCGGGGGGGCTGTTTCACACGATGCAGTCAGTCGTTCACCCTCTCCCATATTGGGAGGGGGGAACGGTTTTACAGGACCGCCGCCCGGCTATGCCCTATTTAACGGTGAGACTCTGCTTGAGGATGCGAGGAGTGACAAAGACTAAGAGTTCTGATTTATTGTTGACATCGCTGTTGTTACGGAAAAGGGCTCCCAACACAGGAATGTCACCAAAGAAGGGGACGCGACTCACATCATTGGATATCGTTTGCTCGTAGATCCCCCCCAGGACCAAGGTTTCACCATTATCCACCAGAACTTCAGTACTGATCTTCTTGGTATTGATCGCGGGAATATTGTTTGTAACTTGCCCACGACTGTCCTTGTTGACACTAATGGTAAGAAGGACGCGATCATCTGGAGTAATCTGCGGTTTCACTTTTAGACTGAGGGCCGCAGTTTTGAATGCGACACTAGACGCGCCACTGGAAGTTGCTTGCCAATAAGGAATTTCTTCACCTTGCTCAATAGACGCCTCTTTTTGGTTGGAGGTAATAACGCGGGGATTGGAAATTACTTCTCCACGATGCTCATTCTGGAGTGCGGAAAGTTCTAAGTCGAGCAGATAACGGGATCCCAACAAGGCAAAGGCAATCTTACTTCCCCCCGCAGCGGGCATCTTGACATTGAGTCGATCGTTCCTTGCGGGGATCGCCAATGATCCCGTTCCTTCCGCTGCACTGCTAACAATGGTATCCGTTCCTGACAGGCTCCCCGTGGCAATGGCGTAGTTATTTCCCTCTTGGCGCACTCCAGTGGTACCAAATTGCACGCCTAGCTCTTTAACAAAGGTATCGTCTGCAATAACGATACGAGATTCGATGAGAACCTGGCGGATGGGTATATCAAGGGTAGTAATTAATTGACGAATTTCCGCAAGTTTCTCCTTAGTATCTTGAATCAAAAGCGCATTGGTACGCTCGTCCACCGCAACATTACCGCGTGCGGAAAGTAGAGAGTTTTCCTTAGCCTTGAGCAGTGAGGCGATATCCGAGGCCTTTGCATAGTTTACGGACATAAGCTCGGAATGGAGCGGGGCAAGATCGACTACCGCTTTATGAGCCTCTAGTTCCTGCTTCTCACGGGCAGCGATCTCTTCATTGGGGGCGATCATAATGACATTATCAGTACGACGCATCCCCAGGCCTTTGCTCTTGAGTATAATATCCAGGGCCTGGTCCCAAGGGACATTACGCAGGCGGAGGGTAAGGGTACCTTGAACCGTATCGCTAGTAATAACATTGAGCCCAGTAAAATCGGCAATGAGCTGCAGCACCGCACGGACATCGATACTCTGGAAATTAAGCGACAGTCGCTCACCCGTATAACCGACACGTTCTTTTTTGGCAATCTCCTGTTGTTCCTTGCTCAACGGACGGATTTCTATAGTAAAGATCCGATCGGATTGATAGGCAATGTGTTCAAAATCGCCTCCGTTACTGATCACCATATGGACATTGCCATTTTTTGGTAGCGTGTCAATGGTATGCACCGGTGTCGAGAAATCGGTAACATCCAGGCGACGAGTTAACGCGGAGGGGAGTCGGGCGCCTTGGAAATCCACGACAATGTCATTACCCTGTTGACGAACATCGACACCGATAGCGGTACTCGACAGCGTGACAATGACTCGCCCCTCCCCATTATTGCCCCGTCGGAAGTCTATATCTTCGACCGTCTGTACCGTAGTTCGCAAAGTGGATACACCACCGACCAGGCCTGGCAGCGATTTTGGTAATGAAGCAGCAGAGGATGGCTTTCCCACAGTTACCAAAAGACGATTACCGTCCACTTTCATTTCATGTGGGATAAGTTGCGAAAGATTGATAACCACACGAGCGCGACCATCGGCCTCCACTGCCACAACGCTTTGAACCACCCCTACTCCAATCTGTTGAAACCGGTGCGCAATCCCCAAATGGGTGTTTGGGAGATCGATGGCGATACGCGCTGGATTATCCGTAGTAAAACTCGCGGGCTCTGGAAGGGAGCTGGATAGGGCCAAAGTAATTTGGACTTGGTTACCAGGAAATGCGGAAAAGCTGATGTCTTGCAAGAGACGATCTTCCGCGTGGACTCCAATCAGCCCCAACCCCAAGACGAAACCCAATAACCACTGCGCCAAGACTCGGTATCTACTCTTTCCTGAATTTGTTTTTCTATCCAACGCGACAAGTTGCTGCATGATGGTACTAACCATGATGTGTGCCTTTTACAATTGCGTACTGTAACAACAGTTCGGTCCTGGTTATCGCCTTACTGCCACCTAATCAAGAAAACGTAATGGGAGTGAACAGTTACCGTTCATGATTCGTGACTCATACCCCCCAATCAACATCCCAACGAGAGGAAAATAAACAGTTACACGATGAATCAGACTGAAGATAACTATTCCGACAGAGTCAATGCGGCCTGGCGATTTTGCCAGCCATCTGCACCATCGGTAACGATCTCAGTAAGTGTCATGCGGTCTTCGGTAATCTGATCGATATGGCCATGGTTCTGCCCCATGAAATTACCCACCTGAACCAGAGACACCATGCCATCAGGATTCCGAACTACGCCCCAGCGCTTACCCTGCTGCTCCAAAGTACCAACCATACGCAGACTGTCCAGCGGGTAACCCTCGAGCGCCTCTCGATGCCGATTAAAATCGGGGTGGATGACAGAGGTAGGTTTGCTCGGTTCCTGCGGGGCTGCCGGTTGAGGTTCAACGATCGGCTCGAAGGGATTGCGCAGTTCGCCGGCTGCGTACAGAAAAGTCTCGTAGGGCCGAATCTCGGGCAGGGGTTCAACTCGTGGTCGAGGACGCGCCTTTACCTGGGCAATAAAGGCCTGAAGGTCGCTCGTATCCTCTCCACCACAACCAGTCAAAGCCATGGCCGCAACCAAAAGCATGCCGAGGTTGCGCCGTTGACGCAGGAATCGGGACCACCATGCGAAAATAGAGTAAATCTGTCGGTTCACTTGCCGGTTCCCTCGTCTTGGTAGTGATAGATCCTGGCAACCGCATCCATACTAAGCTTCCCTTTCTTATTCTTGTCATTCGTTGCTTCTGGGATAAGGGTAACGTCATGGAGCGTTACAATTCTGGGCAAGGCGGCGACACCGCTGACAAATTTCCCAAATTCGTGATAAGTTCCCGTAACTCTAATTTGGATGGGCAGGTTCTGGAATTCCTGAGACCCTGGATTTCCTGGTTTGAATAGCTCGAATTCGAGTCCAGCGGCCAAACCGGTTTGAGAAATATCTACCAAAAGCGCGTCTACCTCGGCCTTGCGTGGCAATTGGCGTAGCATAATGTTGAAGGATTGCCGCAAATCAGCCATCTGTTGGCGATAGATCTCAAGATTGACTGCTTCACCCTGAAGTTTCTCAAAAGTCTCGCGCAGGGTCTTTTCCTTGAGTTCGGCTGTATCCCATAGCTCAATTTCCGATTGAGTATCGACGTAATATCCAACCCCTAGCAAAACAACAACCGCAACGACGATTAAACCGATCCGAGCGGGGAGCGGCCAACTCCCGATGTTGTTGAAATCAAGACTATTAAGATCCTGAAGATTCATTTACCACCCTCCTTGTTATCCGCAGGGTTGGTTTGGCGTGCACGGAGGGTAAATTTACTAACCCGATCATTACCTTGCTGGGAGGTCTGAACTACATCCAGACTAGGGTCTGTCAACCACTTTGATGCCGTAATGTTGCGCATCATCGTAGAAACTCGTGCGTTAGACTGCGCACTACCTTCAACAGTAACGGAACGTTCTCTTTGTTTTAGACTGCTCAGGAAGATCCCTTCGGGCAACAACCGGGGGATCTCATCGAAGAGATGGACAATCTCCGGGCGACTGGTCTGGAGTCGCTGAACGATATCCATACGAGCCCGTAGATTAGCCAATTCTTTCTTGAGACTTTTTACCTCCGCAATCTTTTTATTGACTTCGGCGATTTCTCGATCGAGGAGGGTATTGCGACTTTCCTGGATCGCGATCTTATCTTCGATATAATAATGGGCATAACCAATACTCCCCGCCGCCACGATTAAGGCAAGGGCAAGGGTTGACATAAAGTCGCGTTGGCGTTCTTTGCGGTTGGCCTCACGCCAAGGCAGAAGATTGATGCGAGGCATATCAGTCAAAGCTCCGTAGCGTCAATCCGCAGGCGATCATCAGGGCAGAGGCATCACCCCCCAGTGCCTGCGCATTCACCCGAGAGGCTAGAGACATGTTGGCAAACGGATTGGCAATAATAGTGGGAGCGCCAATTTTCGCCTCGATGAGATCATTCACGTCGGGAATACAGACGGTCCCACCCGAGAGTACGATGATATCTACCTTGTCATACTGGGTGGAAGAGAAGAAAAATTGTAGCGAGCGACTTACCTGTTGAGCCATAGACTCTTTGAAGGGTTCTAACACCTCCCGCCCGTAGCTATCGGGTAAACCACCGTGGCGTTTGGCCATTCCCGCTTCTTCGTAAGACAGACCGTAGTGACGCTGGATCTCCTCGGTAAGCTGTCGGCCACCGAAGACTTGCTCACGGTTGTAGATCAGACGATGGTCGTGCAACACATTGAGAGTTGTCATGGTGGCGCCCACATCCACCAGTGCCACAGTCTTGTGGTCGCCTCTATCCGGGAGTTGGTCGGTAATGAGACTAAAGGCCGTCTCCATGGCGTAGGCCTCAATATCGACAACCTTGGCGGTGAGCCCCCCTATCTCGAGGGCAGCTACCCGCAGGTCTACATTCTCGCTACGAGAGGCCACCAGCAGTACATCGACCATCTCTGGATTTTTGGTGGATGGGCCGACACGTTGGAAATCTAGGTAGACTTCCTCTAATGGAAAGGGGATATATTGATCCGCTTCGAACTGGATCTGGCCCTCCATCTCGTCTTCGTTGAGGTTGGCGGGCAATGAGATGGTCTTGGTAATCACTGCGGAACCCGCTACTGCAACCGCCGCAAACTTGGACTTGGTGCCCGAGCGTTTGACCGCCCTCTTGATCGCGTGGCCCACTCCCTCTACGTCACTGATGTTACGCTCTGATATAGCACTAGGCGGGAGCGGCTCAGCGGCATAACTCTCCACCCGGTAACGCCCCTCATGACTACTTAGCTCGAGGAGCTTGATCACGGTGGAGCTGATATCGATACCGACCAACGGCACCCATTGTTTTTGGAATGGCCACATATTGTGCCCTCTTCGCCTCCGTGTCTCTTCTACAAAGTAAGCGTATGATTTCGTGAGTGATTTCAGGTTCTCGATAGAACCACCCCCCATTCTCAACGAGAGAAGGAGTGAACGGTACCGATCCCATTAGATTCCCGTTATATGTCAGGTAATTATGTGAATAGATCGGGAGTGTGTGGAAAATTGTGGGATCCACTATAGACTGGGGTCTCCTAAAAGACAAACTGCCCGCTGCCCTCCCATGACCTTTCTGCTGCGCCTGCTTGGCTCCCTGCTTAACGCCCTGCTGTCCGTGATCTGCTCGATCCTCTCGATAACTATGACGCTAACACTGGCGGCAATGGTAGCGATGGCGGCAGTCTACGCCCACGTCGCCCGAGATCTCCCCGACATCCAGACCCTACGCGAGGTGCGTTTGCAGGTACCGTTACGGATCTACAGTGCTGATGGTCGTCTAATGGCCGAGATCGGAGAGAAGCGGCGCATCCCCCTCCGCCTCGATCAGATCCCCAAAAAATTGGTCCAAACCGTATTGGCGGTCGAAGATGATCGATTTTTCGAACATCCGGGAGTGGATTTGCAGAGCCTGATACGAGCAACTCTAAGCCTGGCACGGACCGGAGAGAAAGGACAAGGCGGCAGCACCATTACCATGCAAGTGGCGCGCAATTTCTATCTCTCCCCAGAAAAGAGTTATCGCCGTAAAATTAGAGAGATAGCGCTTGCTTTTGGTATTGAACGGGCATTCACTAAGAACGAGATTCTCGAACTCTACCTCAACAAGATCTACTTCGGTAATCGAGCCTACGGCGTAGGGGCAGCGGCACAGGTCTATTACGGGTTGCCTGTGGAAGAACTCAACGTCGCCCAGATGGCAATGATTGCGGGACTGCCCAAAGCACCCTCTCGGGACAATCCTCTCGTCAATCCCAGCCGCTCCCTGACACGGCGTGCCTATGTGCTCAATCGTCTGCTGACTCTGGGAATTATCGATAGCTCCACCTACGACACAGCAATAGCATCTCCAGAGACGGCGCGACTCCATGGGCCAGAGGTAGAGGCAAACGCCCCCTACCTCGTGGAGATGGTCCGTGCCGAGTTAGTGTCGGCCTACGGCGAGGATGCCTACACGGCGGGCTTTCGTGTCTATACCACCCTCAATCCAACGCGCCAACGCGCTGCCGATACTGCACTACGCGAAGGGCTGTTGGACTATGAAGAGCGTCATGGCTATCGGGGTCCAGAAGGAAGCTTGGCGGGCACACAAAATTCCCACCAAATAAACGCAGCCTTAGCGACGTATCCGACCTTGGCCGGATTACCTGTGGCGCGGGTAATGACGGTCGAGGGACGCACCGCCCGGGTTCAGGTGGCGGGTCATGACCCGATTACCTTGGACTGGGCCGGTATCTCTTGGGCACGACGACGCTTCGGTAGCAATGCACGAGGTCCATTGCCACGCCAGACTGCGGATGTAATGCGAGTGGGAGATGTAGTACGGGTACACCTTAACCCGGAGGGAAAGTGGCGTTTGGCGCAACGCCCTGAAGTAAGTGGCGCCTTGATTTCGTTGAACCCCCAAGATGGTGCCATCGTGGCCCTGACAGGGGGGTATGACTTTTTCCAAAGTAAATTCAATCGAGCCATCCAGGCGGAACGTCAACCTGGGTCGAGCTTCAAGCCGTTTATCTACTCGGCGGGCTTGGAACGTGGCTATACCCCGGCCAGTATTTTTAATGATGCCCCGTTAACCATCGATCTACCGGGGCTGCCCGCCTGGCGTCCCGAAAATTATGGGGGCAAGTATCACGGACCCACGCGGCTACGCGAGGCACTCATTCACTCTCTCAACATGGTCTCGATTCGCCTGCTCCAAGCGATTGGTGTGGACTATGCCATTGATTATGCTACCCGCTTTGGTTTCGCACGGGAGCGTATGCCTCGCAACTTCACCCTAGCCCTGGGTACCTTGGTCGCGACCCCGCTGGAAATGGCCGGGGCCTACGCAACCTTCGCCAATGGGGGTTACCGAGTAACACCGTATTTCATCCGACGTGTAGAGGACGAACACGGTGCCACGGTGTTCCAGGCCGAACCACCGACCATTTGTCGGGAGTGCCCCGAGGGGCAAGAAGTAGGTGCCACAGAAAATACCATGCTAGCACGAGGGCAAGGAGGACTCCCGGTAGCACCTCGGGTGGTAGATGCGCGCAATGTCTACATGATGAATTCCATGCTACGCGATGTGGTGCGGCGCGGGACCGCCGCACGGGCCAAACGTTTGGGACGTTCCGATCTGGCCGGTAAGACCGGCACCACCAACGAGGAGCGTGATACCTGGTTTTCCGGTTTCAACAGCGAGCTGCTGACCACCGTATGGATAGGATACGACCACATGGAACCCCTCGGCCGTGACGAGACTGGCGGAAAAACGGCTCTACCCATCTGGATGGATTACATGGCCGAGGCCCTGAGAGGCGTTCCTGAAGCGCCCTTCAATGAACCCCCAGGATTGGTGACGGTACGCATCAATGGCCATACCGGCTATATCGCGGCAGGAGGTGAGCCGGGAAGTATTTTCGAGACATTCCGTGCAGACCATCCCCCAACCCGACGCCCAGTAGTACCTGAAGTTGACCCTAACGCAATCGTTGATACTGACTTTGGTATCAGTACCAGTACCAGCACTGGTAGCAATACCGATGATCCTAATGCCGCAGTTAATACTAATAGTGAACCAGAGATTAGTTCTAATGCGCCCAGAAACACAGAGTCAAATACCGATTTCCCGACGGAAAGGGCTCCTGTCGATATTCCAAAAAATCGTCCGCGTCAACGGGAGATATTACCAATGGTTCCCGAGCAATTATTTTGAGATTTACGTTTGGTGGCTACCTATCGTATCGAACGTAACGGGTTATAAAACGAAACGCGCCACGACTTCACCAACAAAGCGTAGTTCGTCCACAACAACCAACCATCCGAGAATGGAACTCATTCATGGACCAAGCACAACTCAATTGGCTCACCAACTTCATTTGGAACATCGCCGACGATGTTCTGCGCGATGTCTATGTGCGTGGAAAATACCGCGATGTCATCCTACCGATGACCGTTCTTCGGCGTCTCGACGCAGTGCTGGAGCCAACCAAAAAGGCCGTCCTTGAAATGAAGGCCGCGCTCGACAAGGAGCGGATCACCCATCAGGACGACGTCCTCCGCGCCGCCTCTGGTCAGGCTTTCTACAAACCTCACCCTTCCTGCTGCGCGACCTCAAGGCCCGTTCCACTCAACAGAAGCTCAAGGACGACTTCGAGGTTTATCTCGACGGCTTCTCGCCGAACGTGCAGGACATCCTGACTAACTTCGAGTTTCGGGTAGTGCCTCAATCTATAGGATGAGTTAACATTTCATTCCGGTATTTTCATGCAAAATTAGGAGTTTTCTATGTGCTGCCCAAATTGCAAATCTGAAATGATTTTAATGCAACTGGCAAACAGATGTATCGCTGTAATGAATGTGGTCGGCAATTTGTGTTAATCCCAGAAAAGGGATCCATTTCTGATGAGAAAAATAATTATATTGATCATCTTTTGTTGGAGCGAATTTCCCTGGCGGGGATTACGAGAGTAGTAGGCGTTTCCGAGACTTGGCTTCAAAAATATATCAATGAAAAATACGCGCAAACTCCGCGTACCCTGGAAATCGATGAAAAATAAAATGGAAAACTCACCATGAAGTGCGATGAACTCTGATCCATTTGTTGGAAAAAAGGAAAACAAACAATGGGTTTAGCTTGCCATCGATCGGGATACTCGAAAAATTGTTGGAGTTTGTATTGGCGATCGTAGCGAGCAGTCCGCACGCGCCTTATGGGATTCCTTGCCCCCCGTCTATCGTCAATGCGCGGTGAGTTATACGGATTTCTGGGCCGCCTATGCGGCAATTTTTCCCTCGAAACGCTATTACGCGGTTGGCAAGGAAAGCGGTCAAACCAACCATATTGAAAGATTCAATTGCACCCTCCGTCAACGAATTTCGAGATTAGTGAGAAAATCATTGTCATTTTCAAAAAATTAGCCAAT
>CAUYTY010000254.1 GCA_963575655.1 Gammaproteobacteria bacterium
CCCCCGCCATATTTCAGGATGCCTGGGAACCCCTCGCCCGGGCTTTTTACACTGCTGAAGTGCTGGGGGTACTAGACCGCATCCATAACCCGCTATTTCAGGCAGTACAGGTCCAACACCGTAAACTCGACAGTGATGAAACCTTACGTACCTTTTTTGCCGAACAAGGGGTTACCACCGAGAACTTTGACCGTGTCTTCCGTTCTTTCGGCGTAGAAACCCGACTCCGTCGTGCTAAGGACTTGAGCCGCCGCTATGGAATTGATGGAGTACCCGCCATTATCGTCAACGGTACCTATCGGACCAGTGGGACTCTCACCGGAGGATTAGAAAAAGTACCTCCGGTTATCGACACGCTCATCCAAAAAGAATTAGCCGCTGCATCATCGCCGCAAACACCAACAACCCCACCCCCCTGAACAAGAACAGGCTACCCACTTAACCTGCGCCATCTGTCCTGACGCGCATCGTTCCCGCACCCCCGCGTCACGGCCATTAAATTAGGGAATTCTGTTTTATAACAAACAGTTACCGATTCGACCACATCGTTCCCACACGAAGCGTGGGAACGATGTAAGGTTCATTTCCCACCCCCTAGGAAATAGAAATTTATGATAACGGACAGAATACTCTTATCTGAAATTCATCAGCTACCTGAGAATTTAAAAGAAGAAGCCTTTCACTACATTACTTTTCTAGAAACATGTCACATTGAACAAAATCTAACCAATTCTAACGGACAATAAGAGAAACAGAGAACCGATGAATGAGATACCGCCCGCAAATTCTCAGAATAATAGTTACGGCATTATTGATTCAGTAGTTCTCATTCTGCAATAATAAGCGATAATGAAAAACCCCTTATAGAAATCGTTCCCGCTCTACATCCTGAGAAGAAATCATGGCCGGGATGCATGAAAAGTAAAGGTAGAATTGTAGGAGACATTACTTCTCCGGCGGAAGATGAAACTCACTGGAAACTTCTTTCAGAATGAAATACCTATTAGATACACATATATAGCTATGGAGTCTTCTTGAGCCCGACAAACTTGGTAGAAATATCGTGCAGGTACTTGAAGATGAAGGAAACGAGTTATTTACATCTCCGATTACGATATGGGAAACTCTAATCCTGGCAGAGAACGGGAAAATTGAACTCATCCCCCTCATCAAACGAGTGGTCTAGATGAAGCTATCAAACGAAGCCCTGTAAGAAAAGCACAGTTATCACACTCAATTGCCATTAAAATTAGATCTATCGAACTCCCACATAAGGATCCTGCTGACCGTTTCATCACTGCGACAGCGTGGGAAAATAACCTCAGATTATTGAGGGGGGACGATTGGATGCGATCCCGAATTTTGAATAGGTGGCAACTTGGGTTAATTACCAAAGACGCAAACCTGAGAGAATCAAAACAGATAGCACCCTTAAAATAAGCAAACAATCAAAGTTACTGACCAAACCATCCATGGCATCCGCATTCCGACAATCCTTACCGGAACAACGATTGAATTAAGCACTAGGTAGCAACTTTAGTTAAGCAACACCAACCAATCTTCTCCCTCTAAACGAACAAAGACCAATGATGGATATGCAGGGTGCTATCCGCGCCGTAACCGGGCGCCGTAATCTCTCCAACGTAGAGATGCAAGAGGTAATGACCCTGATCATGGGTGGCCAAGCAACGCCAGCCCAGATCGGCGGTTTCCTAGTGGGACTACGGATGAAGGGCGAGACCGTGGAGGAGATCACGGCAGCAACTACCGTCATGCGTTCTCTCGCCACGCCTGTCCAGATCGCGGGCGAGCATGTGTTGGATACTTGCGGTACCGGCGGTGACGGTGCCCGCACTTTCAATATCTCTACTGCCGCCGCCTTTGTGGCCGCTGCCGCCGGGGCTCAAGTAGCCAAGCATGGTAACCGTTCGGTCTCTGGCAGTTCGGGGAGTGCCGATGTCTTGGAGGCAGCAGGGGTGAATCTGGAACTGACCCCGGAACAAGTGGGCCTCTGTATCAAGCAGGTGGGGGTTGGCTTCATGTTCGCACCACGCCACCACGGGGCCATGCGCCATGCCGTAGGACCACGCCGAGAAATGGGAATACGCACACTGTTTAATCTCCTCGGTCCCCTCACCAATCCCGCCCAAGCACCTCATCAATTACTCGGTGTCTTCGCGAAAGAATGGCTGGTCTCCCTGGCGGAGGTATTACATCGCCTCGGTAGTCGCCATGTGTTGGTAGTCCACGCCGAAGATGGCCTGGACGAGATCAGTATTAGCGCCCCAACCCATGTGGCGGAATTACGCAATGGGGAAGTAATCAGCTACACCTTAACCCCCGAGCGTTTCGGAATAACCCGCGTTGATTTGGCAGCCCTCACCGTAAATAGCGTACAGGAAAGTTTCATTCTTCTCCAACAGGCATTGTCCAATATCCCTGGTCCAGCATTGAATGTGGTCACACTCAATGCTGGGGCCGCAATCTATGCAGCGGACCTGGCTCCAACATTAGAAAACGGTATCGAGCAAGCTCAACAGATTATTGCCAGCGGTGCAGCTCAACAACGCCTCGCAACCCTGGTTCGCGTAAGTCGTAGTTTTTTGCCTAACGCAACGTAACCCAAGCTACAGATCGGAGATCTACCGAAGGTCAAAGATAATCGAAAAATCTTTCGAAAGCTTGAGTTAGCAAGTGGTTACGATTAGAAATGGAATCGTGCCCACCAGAGTATCCCCATGACGGTCTTGGCTTCGCAGATGCGACCGTCTCTTATCATTTCCAAGGTTTCCTCAAAGGGTACGCGTAGGATTTCCAGGAACTCGTCATGGTCGAGATTGTTCCCTTCATATTTCAGATCCCTTGCCAGGAAATAGACCAAACGTTCATCGGTGTAACCAATGCAGGGATACAGGGTGTTGATATAGTGCCAATCCGTAGCAACATAGCCGGTTTCTTCCCGTAGTTCGCGTTGGGCGCAATTCAGATCGGTTTCTCCGGGGTCAAATTTCCCAGCGGGTAGTTCCAGGAAATCGCGGTGCAGAGGGTAGCGGTGTTGACGCTCCAAGAGAATATCGCCATTGTCGAAGATAGCCAAGATAACCGCCGCACCCGGATGAATCAGATACTCCCGGGTAGATTCGGAACCGTTGGGTAGGCGTACTCGGTCATTTTTTACATGAACCAGCCTGCCATGGTAGACGGTTTCAGAATTCAGCGTAGATTCGGTAAGGTCAATCGGCTTTGATTCGGTAAGATGAGATGACGACATGATACGGCTCCAGAAATGGAGGGAGAACGACAGTTCTTAAGTAACCTAAGCTGCCACCGCTATTCGTTATTCCTGCAGGAATTGCCAGAATCCAGATACCATAGATGGATTGATCAGTGACTCACATCCCTGTGTACTGGATTCCGGAATTTCCCGCCGGAATAACACGATATAACGAGTTATGGGTAGCAACTTGAGTTGTCTATTTTCAATCAGGGTGATCACTTCCCGGCATAGGTGGAGCAATAGACAATACGGGAGCTATCGTCACCGGACCAACGGTATGCGCTGCGGCACCGTCAGGGGTACCCCACCAATTATCCGATACAAGTAACGGGTCAGCGTCGTGGTTCTTGAAATCCCATTTAGCGTTGCCAAAGAATGAATTACCGGTCAGGGTCACCTTAGATTGTTGAAGTTGTACCCCACCACCGGAATTTCCGGTAATAACACTGTCGCGCAGCGCCAACACCGAACGATTCACCGATAGCCCCGCCTTATCCGAGGCGCGAATTACCGAGTTCGAGATCGTCAGGTTGGAATCCTCGGCGGCGACCAATCCCCATTCGTTTTCCATCAATATCGAACCGTTAATGGTAATACGCGCACCACGAGTATTTACCGCAGTACGTGCTCCCCGGAATACACAATGGGTAAGGCGGTTATCGCCCTGACTGTGGTCAAGAAATATTCCCGCCCAAGGCGTATTCCCCATACCGCCAAAGTCGATGGGGTGCTCAGATGATCCCTCTGCCTGAAGGGTCCCGCGCACAATTAGACCAAGCGGACTCAACCACAAAGAGGTTCCTGGTTCCAAACGCAGGGTCGCCCCTGATTTGATCACTACTGCCCCTGAAGCCGCATAGGGACTTGCTGCCGCAGTAAGTACCGTATTCGTGTTGATCTCAGAGGGAAGAGGCGTGGGCGTACCAACAGTTATTGGTGCCACGATGTCCATCCACTCGCTGCTAGCTTTTCCTGAACGGGAAGCCAAATGTGCCGTGAGGTAGGCAGAATGCTCCCGATCCTTGGGACGTATTGTATATTCCCCGACGTAGAGGCCACGCTGCTCTTCTCGTAGCGCTAGGCCGCGCAAACTCTCTGAAATATCCCAAGTACCTACCGCGCCAGGGTCACCAACCACCACGATGCGCAAAGCATCTCCGGGGCGTAATAAGCGTCCACCACCGTTATGCACCATCAGGGTAATCTTGGGCGGGGCCTCGGCCAAATAAGACGGATTGGGGATAGTGGCCACCATTTCACTGGCCAGACGAGCCGAGACTTGAATGGTAGATGCCTTGATGTGGCTTAGAAAGGTTCCCACCAGAGAGATCGCTATTCCTGGCAGGCTGAGCGGTACATCTCCGTCGCGTTCCTGGACAGTATGTTCCATCTTCCAAAACACCGCGCCATCATCACAACGAGTCAGTGCTGTTTTCAGACTGGCCTCGGTATTGGTGTAGATCAATGCATATTGCTTACCAAAAGCGGTCACCTCACCGCTAATTAATGCATCAACCCCGAGATATTGGCAGATCATTTTACGTTGCTGTGCATCTGGATGCGCCGCCGCCGTATAGAGGTCGTGCTTCCGCAGGGTTTCGTCGATATTCCCTAATTCCACATCGTAATAGTTAAGTGAGCTAAAGAAATTATAAAAGACCCGCCGTACCGTAGACGCAGCCGAGGCATCAGCCAGCGTCGTAGTAAAAGGCAATACCGCCACCCGATGCGGAAATGGGCTATCGGGGGTAGAGATCGCTTCGGGACCAGTATTGCTGGGGGCGCAGGCGGTGATTGATACGACCACCATTAGACCCAAGACTACGAGAACCCAAAAGTTCTTTGCCATCGTTACACCAATCACCATTGGGGAGATAGAAAAAATGCAATCGTTCACCCCCCTCCCAACGGGAGGGGGGTGGGGAGAGGGTGATCAAAAAATTAATAATCCAACCAGCTGATTATTCGCTTGTCCCCTCCCGTTGGGAGGGGTGAACGATTACGAAAGAAGTTCACCACGGAGTTTCTGCCTCTTTGGAATCGTTCTTACCCTTGAACAAGAATTCCATGATCCATTGGCTGTCTACATTGGAATTGTCCAGGAGCTTCTTAACGCGCTCACGATTGGCCGGGGTACCTCCAGTCGCCACTCCTCCTTTGGGGTTCGGCGTAGAGGCAGTATCAACGGGACCTGCCGGAGTCGCTGGCGGCGAGGAGGCGCCCGAAGTACGACGAGAACCGGCCGTGGCCGTGGCTGTCCCTGGAGAAACCGCAGGACTTCGGCACAAGGCACTCTTTTTAATGGCATCCCTATCTTCCGGTGCAACGACTGCGTAGCGTTCGTAATATTTCCGACCTTCTTCCCATTTCCCATCAGTGCAGGCCTGTTCGGCGCGGGCACGATAAAAACTCTGGATCTCAATGATTCGACCACGGGCCGCGGCATTCTCGGGTTCCTGAGCAAGAATCCGACGGAACAAGGTATAAGCGTTATCATTGGGAGGGGTGAGGAACTGACGCTTGCGGAAACTTTCCTCCGCACGCCGCAATAAAACAGCCACACCTTCGGATTGGTCCGCCGGGGTGAGTTTGGCTTGTTGATTCTTGAGCCACAGGGCATTAATCGCCTTAGCCGCTTCAGCGAAATGAGGGGAGTTGTTATTGATCCCTAGGTATTCACGCATTGCCGCTTCATCATTGCCTTTAGCCTCGAGATTCTTACCCAAACTTAGGTGCAAGATATCGAGATCCTCCCAGACAGGAGCGAATTCGCTATCGGCGCCGTATTGCTTGAGGTGAACGATGAGGAATTGTTGCGCATCCTCAAGTTTGCGCTGGGCAAGTTGTCGGGCATGGAGTCTCACAGCATGAACCAATAACTTTCTAGCCTGCTCCGCAATGGTGGGTGAGGGGGCGTCCGCGAGTAATGGCTGGAGGAGAGCAATCGCCGGTTCGTATTGCTTCGTATCCTCTTCCAGCATACCCCGCACCTGGGTCAGGGTAGTATTGGCCAGCCAGGGACGGAGCAGATAGTTATTGGCGAGCACCGCCCCCATGGCAATTGTCAATACCACGATCACCGCCATCACGGAATGCGGTACCCCTGTGCGATTAATTACCTGAGTAACCGGCCGCTCGTCCTCGGTACGATCCGAGACAAAGGTCAGCAACCACTCGCCAATCTGAATGATATCTGCGGCATAGAGGCGTTGCTCATGAACTTTTTTCTGATTGACACGTAGAGGATTGGAAGAAGATAGGGCCAAGACATAAAATCCATCGCTACGTTTTTCGAGAGCAGCATGGGTACGAGAAACGGTATCACCAGACAGTCGTAGGTCGCAGGATTTGGATCGACCAATTACGATGCGGGAGGTCGTGATGGAAAAGGTTTCGCTTTGACCGGGTGTTTTTTCCCAAACCAAGCGTGCCCCTAGCGTTTTGTGTTCGATCTGAAAATCGATACAGGTTGCATTACTAGCACTGACAATCGTTGCCTCTCCGGTGGAAGAGGATTGCGGAAGAGGAGCAAAGTGGAAGCACAATTTATAGGGCGGAATGGCGATATGGTCGCCTTCGTTGAGACGTTCGCGTCCGAATCCCTTTCCGTTGAAGGTGGTGGTGTCGCTTCCAGAGAGTCGTACCACATAAAATGACTTGCCCTGGCGCTCGATGGCAATGTGCCGACGTGAAACGTGGGGATCATCGAGGACCCAATCGACCCCCGGACCGCGCCCAATGACCGTTCGTTCTCCGGCGAGGGCGACATCCTGTCCCTGCTGTGGCCCATCAACCACAGTCAGCATGGGGGGAGGGTCAGACCAAACGAGAGTGGCGTGGGGATCAAAGAGTTTAGATGGCAGAATGAGGGTGCCATCCCCGGCCTGAACCAACTCTACCCGCAACCGAGTATTGGCGATCTGGAGGATATCTCCATGGCTCAACACCCTCCCGTGGGCAGCAGCATCGTTCAGCAGGGCGGGATTGCTGCCCAGTTCTTCAATGACATAACCCTGTGGGGAGGATGAAATACGGACATGATGGCGTGAAGAATATGGGTCATCGATGGCAACCTCACACTCCGATGCGCGACCGATATCAAAGGTCTCTCCCTCGACCTCGAATACGGTTTTCTTTTCATTCAAAGCATTCTGCACAATGAAGCGAATCGTCGGCACGGATGGACCCCTGGACAGTGGCGGAGGGCATAAAGCTTACCCGAACTATCCCCATACCGGAACCCGTCTGCTTTCTGGCCGAATAGTGGCCGTTCAGTTATGAAGGAAATAATGCGGATGGTTCCGCTACACATGGGACAAAGGAAAGGTAATATTTCTTCGTTTCTAACTAACTTGGAGGGGATGAATGCGTCATATCGTTCCCACGCTCCACGTGGAATGCATCCCACAACGATCTCGCGTCGCGTGTCTCAAAACACGGTACACCCATTGTGATGATTCCGTTCCATGCGGTCATATACCGCGATGACTTCCTGGCTTGTTCACGATCCCCACTAATACGCGACGCTGAAGCGTCGCGGGATGCATTCCCACGCGGAGCGTGGGAACGATGTATATACCGCGATGACTTCCTGGCTTGTTCACGATCCCCACCAATACGCGACGCTGGAGCGTCGCGGAATGCATTCCCACGCGGAGCGTGGGAACGATGTATATACCGCGATGACTTCCTGGCTTGTTCACGATCCCCATCAATACGCGACGCTGAAGCATCGCGGGATGCATTCCCACGCGGAGCGTGGGAATGATGTAAAAGAATTGGGAAATGCACAATGCAATGACATACTTTGTAGCACTCAGCTACAATTTCCGCTGGCCTGTGCGAACACTGCGTATTAAGGATGATCGTGAAAAATGGAAAGATCGAACACCAGCCATGGCTGCTGGTCTTACCGATCATGTTTGGACAGTTCATGAGTGGATTTACTTTCCCGCTCTGCCAGTTAGGTCAAGGTAAAGCACCACCGAATAACGCGAATGATGCGGTTCGTTCCTCACCGCATCCTACGTGGATCACGGTCACCACGATGGGATCTAATAACTAGCACACGTCGCAGATTGAGACGCAATTGTTTTAGCGACGTACCCGAATAATACGTAAAACATCGGGAAGGCCACGCACCCTGCGAATAATGCGGGCAAGATGGTGACGGTCGCGCACCGAAAGTGTGAAATGCAGAGTAGAGCTTTGCCCATCGCGGTCTTCCATGTCGATATTTTCAATGTTGCAATCATATTCGGCGATGTGGGTAGCGATGGTCGCCAACACTCCGCGCCGATTCACGACAGCTACCTTGATCTCTACGGCAAAAGGCCGTTCAATTGATTCCTCCCAGGCCACATCGATCCAACGCTCAGGGCGATTACGATAGTTGGCCACGGTTTTACAGAGGCTGGTGTGGACCACAATACCGCGACCAGCAGTGACAAACCCCATAATCGGGTCACCAGGAATTGGCCGACAACATTTGCCATAGGTAACCACCATGCCCTCGGTTCCCCTAATGACAAGCGGATTCGGCGAGGCCTTCGGCTCAATACTCATCCCCTCTCCTCGCACCACACCTTGGGTAAGACGACGTGCCACTAAGACCGCCGGACGTTTGCCAAAACCAATCGCCTCCATTAGGGCGTCCTCGCTATCCATGGAGAGTTCCTTGAGTAGCGCGGCCATAGTTTCTGCGGGGATCTCGGCGAGGGTCAGCGATAGATCGGTAACAGCCTTTTCCAACATCCGTTGCCCCAAGCTAACCGCTTCACCGTGTTCCAGATTCTTCAGGTAATGGCGAATGTTAGACCGCGCCTTGGCGGTAACTACAAAATTGAGCCAGCTTGGATTGGGTCGAGCGGTGTCGGCAACGATAATCTCCACCTGTTGACCACTCATCAGCACGGTACTTAGCGGCGCAATTCGGTGATCAATCTTGGCGGATAGGCAGCGATTACCAACATCCGAATGGACGGCATAGGCAAAATCTACTGGGGTGGCCCCGCGTGGTAGCTCCATAATATGGCCACGGGGAGTAAAGATATAGACCTCATCCGGGAAGAGGTCGATCTTCATGTTCTCGATAAATTCAATAGAATTTCCGGAACTCTTCTGGATCTCTAATAGGCCCCGTAGCCATTTCCGCACCTTTTTCTCAGCGCGATTGGCAACCACCTCACCAGTTTTGTAGAGCCAATGCGCGGCAATTCCCACATCGGCAACCTTGGCCATATCCTCGGTACGAATCTGAATCTCTAGGTGAACCCCATAGGGTCCGACCACCGTAGTATGGAGCGATTGGTAGCCATTGGCCTTGGGCATCGCAATATAATCCTTGAATCTGCCCGGCACTGGCTGATAAAGATTGTGAGTCGCTCCCAGAACCCGATAACAGGTATCCACACGATCGACAATAATGCGAAAGGCGTAAAGATCGCGCACGTCGGAAAAGGAAACGCCTTTGGCGCGCATTTTCTGATAAATGCTATAGATGTGTTTCTCCCGCCCAATGACTCGGGCCGGCATACCTTCTTCGGTTAGACGACGCGACAGGGCGTTCTCGATCTTCTCGGTAATCTCACGACGGTCACGACGCGCCTTGCGCACTCGTTCCGTAAGCACACGATAGCGAAATGGATACAGGGCGGCAAAACCAAGATCCTCAAGTTCGAGGCGGATATTATTGATCCCCAAACGATGGGCAATGGGGGCGAAGATCTCCAGCGTTTCACGCGCAATGATGCGGCGTTTTTCGGGAGGCATGGCCTCCAGGGTACGCATATTGTGGAGGCGATCGGCCAATTTGATGAGGATGACGCGAACATCGCGCGCCATCGCCATGATCATCTTGCGAAAGTTTTCGGCCTGGGCCTCGGCCCGTGATTCGGATTTGATCTGGGTAAGTTTACTCACCCCATCAACCAATTCCGCCACCTCGTGACCGAATTCCTCGGTCAAGTGCTCCTTGGTGATCCCGGTATCTTCGATGACATCGTGGAGCAACGCGGCGGTAATGCTGCGGTAGTCAAGGCGCATCCCGGCCAGGATGCGTGCCACCGCCAGGGGATGATAGATGTAGGGCTCACCAGAGCGGCGCCACTGCCCCTCATGGGCCTCGGCACCAAATAGGTAGGCACGATAGACCTCCTTGACCTGAACGGATTCCAGGTACTCGTTGAGGAGGTCACAGAGGTCGCTAGCACGAAAGACGGTGGGCGGCCCCTTCGCGGGACCGGGGCTACGACCACTACCCGTAGAAGAGGATCGGCGTTCCAAGTCAGGCGGTGGGGGTGGGAGGGGTATCATTTTCCCGAAGCTCTTCCTCGGAGACCACCGACTCACTGCTGTGGTCGCGAGCGCTTACCTGATTGAGAATGGAGGGACCGATAAAATCACCAGCGATCTCACGGAGAGCCAACACGGTGGGCTTGTCGTTTTCCGGGGGTACCATGGGATCAGCACCCAGGGTGATCTGGCGTGCCCGCTTGGCAGCGACCAATACCAGCTGGAAGCGATTTTCCACATGCTCGAGGCAATCAGTGACGGTAATACGAGCCATCTTGGAGGGTTCTCTCGGGTTGATGATAAGGTTATTTCGAGAATACTAAAGTTGAGGCGGAGAATACAGCAACCTCACGAGGGGGATTATTTCGGAAATCACTAACTTGGCAATGTTCCATTGCCTCTCTTGGTAATCAATATGTTGCGAAGGTGGAGCGGTAGCCAAGGCAGGATGGGCAGGTAGAGGGAACCTGCCCATCCTCCACGTCAACGCATTGACCTTAGCGGAATAAAAGAAACCGCTAGGGCGACGCCGCTCGGTTACACTCCGGCGGGTTTCATCTGAACCACCATCACCGGACATAGGGCCTGTCCGATAACTCGCTCGGAGACTGACCCCACGAGCAGTCGATCGAGCCCAGTACGTCCGTGACTACCGATCACGATCAAGTCAGCGTGACGTTCCTTCGCCGCTTCCGCAATTACGACATCGGGCGCACCTACTCGTACCTCGGCAGTGACAGTAACACCCGCTTTGGTTAACCAGTCTTTCGCACGATTTACCACGGTCTGGGCGTCGCTCTGGAGACGGGCATCGACGGTAGCCGAGATTGCGGTGACCGGGGTCTGGTAGAGACCCGGTAAACCGACCACGGCCGCAGTAGCCGCGTCAGCATGACGCGAACCATCCACAGCAAGCAATATCCCCTCATTTTTAAAACTTGCCCCGCGTGGCACCACCAACACATTACGGGTGGTGTTACCAATCACCTTGGCTGCGGTACCACCGAGCAACGCACGGCTGAGGTCATACTTGTCGCGGCGTCCCATCACAATGAGATCCATGTTGCTGTATTCCGCCTCCTCAACGATCTCGCGATAGGGTTCCTCACCATGGCCAAGCAATATCTCACATTCCACTCCCGCTGCCGCGGCGCGATCCCGAACCGCGTACAGTCGGGCGACCGCATCGCGTTTTTCCTGGTCCATCATGACATTACCTAACCCGTCGTGCTCTAACCCAATAAGAGGCAGCACTGTCATGATGTGCAACTTACCATCGCAAGCCTTGGTAAGACGAATTGCCTCAGCGATAGCTCCCTCGCCGTACTCGGAACCATCAACCACTAGTAATAAACGACGGATCTGTGCCGCCCCAGTGGGTGGAGTGCTAACCACATCGACAGTGAAATGATCCTGTTCGCGACGATACTCACGCATTCCGCCAATCAATGCCTTCAGCACGATTGTGGCACCGACGAGCAAGGCAAAAATCATCATACCGAAGCTGAAATTCTTGAGTAGCGTCCCATTTTCCGCCAGCATCGGGGTAATCAGATTGAGATCGGAGAGATAAACTGGGATGGCTACCAAACGGGAAAATAGCACCAATATCATAATTACCCCCATTACTATTTTCACCATGTAGGGCTTTACGTAAGTGGTGCCAATTGCGCCGAGTTGAATACCAAACAGTGAACCGGCAAGGATGATCATCGCGAGACGAACATCTACGTAGCCGTGCCAACCATACTTAACGGTACCGCCCAGCCCCATGACGAAGGCAATCACGAGTTCGGTAGCAGAGGCCATCAATCCGGGTACGCCCAGCAAATACATCATCGCTGGTACACCGACAAAACCACCGACAGCGATCGTAGCGGCCAACATTCCGGTAGCGAATCCCATCGGGATGGTAAAGAGCACCGAAACTGGAGTTCCCACCGACGGGAAATACATCATGGTGCCGGGAATGTGTATTGACCGTATCCACAAGGCAGCTTTACCCAGCTTCTCTTCGTTGGGATTAGCAGAGTGATACATATTCCAGGCATCACGCAGTACGTACGATCCAACAATAGCAAGTACGACAACGAATACTACCGAAACGTAGAGATTAGACCCCGCCTTTCCAAAAGAGGCAACAATATTTTCTTGTATCTGCGCACCGTAGAGTACCCCGGCCTCAGCAGAAATGCCCAGCACGACCCCAAGTTTTACGTCCACCTGGCCATATTTGTGACGTTTCATCGCACCGACCAGTGCCTTGGGAAATTTGTGACAAATATTGGACGCTACCGCCATGATGGCGGAAACTCCCATATTCATCATCGCCGGGGTCAGTACGAACGCACCACCGGAGCCGATAAATCCGCTGACCAATCCGCCAACGAAACCAACCAGGAAAAGAAACAAAACGCTCAGCGTATTGAGTTCAACAAAACTAATATCCACAATGCCTCCTTTGGGCGATTTTTAGGAAGTAGAAACCTTTTATTTCTTTACCTGCTTGGCCTTAATGCCGAGGATGTCCCAAAATTGCCCGGTAAAGTGGCCATGCACGAAAGAAAAGAGAAAGGCAATGGCAATCGGGACAATGAAGTACCAATGTCCCTGTCGAGAAAATTCAAGGATCTGTCCTGAAAACAGGTAGAGGGAAAAATAAAGGGTGACGCTAATCGCCCCGTAAACGAGGATCTGATGAATCGCTCGGTTGCGGTCTTGTGCCATATGTCTCTCCTAGCAGGGATATGGTTGGGTTGTGGCAGCGTGGATTTGGATGTATTCGATGTCGCAACCGTTCACCCCCTCCCATTAGAGAGAGGGGGAGTGAACGGTTACGAAGCGGACCGCCTTAGCGTGGTGGCGCAGGAGGTGGCGTTCCAAAAGTGTCGCGGATATTACCAAATTTCGGTTCAGAAGGTTGGATCTGTTTCAGTTTTCCTGTTACACAGCATCATCAACGACACTTTTGGAACGCCATTTGCCTACCATTTAATCTCCTACATTCTTCTGGTTATTCTGTACCAGTGGCTCCCCCAGTTCATACGCGGCAGCACGACGGGCGCTACCGCGCGCCCACTGCGCCGGATACCTCAATTCGTTTAAGGCCATCTTGTCACGGGCCGCCACCAGAAGGTCAATGTCGAGTTTATCCGCGAGACGTATCAGGTAGATGAAAACGTCGGCTAGTTCGAGGCGTACCGCTTCATGGCTCGAAGGCGGCAGCGCGCGACTCTCCGCATCGGTAAGCCACTGAAAGTGTTCCACCAACTCTGCCACCTCAGCGATCAAGGCCATGCTCAGATTTTTGGGCGAGTGAAACTGATCCCAATCTCGTTCAGCAGCAAAAGCAGCCAGCGCTTGGCGCAGGGATTGAATACCGTCACTGTTCATTTGAGAGATAATCCACGATAGGTTAGGAGGAGAGAACGCTATTTTCTAAATACGGGAAACGACACGCAGACTCAACAATAGAGTGTTGCCAATTCACTCGAATTTTGGCATAGTGTCGAGCGTATTTTGGTGCGAAGGCAGTATCTTTTCTTATCATTTTTGAAGAGGTGAATATGGTTTCAACAATTATTACCATCATCGGTCTTCTCGTCCTTGAAGTAATTCAGAGCATCGATAACGCAATTGTCAACGCGCATATGCTCAGCACGATGAGTGTGCGTGCGCGGAGGTGGTTCCTGATTTGGGGAATTCTGACTGCGGTGTTTCTTGTACGTGGTGTCTTACCGTTTCTTATTGTTTGGTTGACCTCCCCCAACCTTTCGCTCTGGCAGGCCATCCACGCGATCGTGGGCAGCGACCCCATCGCCCAGCAGGCAATGGCGCAAAGCGCGTATATCCTTCTGATTGGTGGCGGGATGTTCCTCCTATTGCTTTACTTCCATTGGCTATTACTGGAAAAGAAGGACCCATTCTTTTTCATCGAACGAGTAGTGAAGGAACAGCATGGTGTATGGTTCTTTGCCATCGCTGCGGTGTTACTGGTAGGGCTGCTGTGGGTCTCTCGTGACCGTCCGTTCGCAATGCTTTCTGCCGCAATCGGTAACGCCGTATTCTTCATTCTCTACGGTTTCCGTCAGATGGCGGAACAGAAAGAACATGAAATTGAGCAAACCGGGAGTGATATTTCAAAGCTGTTATTCCTCGAGATCCTCGATCTTTCTTTCAGCATTGACGGCATCTTTGGCGCATTTGCGTTTACAACGAATGTCGGTCTCATCCTCATCGGCAACGGTATCGGCGCCATCGTCGTGCGCGAACTGACCATTAAAGGGGTCGATCAAGTCAATCGTTATCGTTGGCTCAAGAATGGCGCCATGACCTCGATTGGCGTCCTCGGTGGTTTTATGATCACCGAGTCTTTTGGTGTCCATCTTCCCGAATGGCTGCCAACCGCCACTACGCTCAGCATCGTCGGGGTAGCCTTCTGGTCGTCACATCGCCATCTTCAGGCAGAGGAAGCGGCGCACAAATAGCGTAATCATTCACCCCCTCCCAATGGGAGGGGGAGTGAACGATTACCAAATAGCGCGATGATAACTGTTCACTCCCTTTCACAATGGATGGGGAGTGAACAGTGAATTACACGATCCAACCCAAGTTGCCACCTACTTGCCCCCTCCCCAGCCCTCCCCGTAAACGGGGAGG